>JAKAVX010000328.1 GCA_021827465.1 Deltaproteobacteria bacterium
CTGTCCGATCTGGCCGTCGAACGCCGCGACCGAAGCGGTGTTCACGATGACTCCGCGCTCCCCTTCGGAATTCGGCTGGTTGTTCACCATCTGCGCGGCGGCGAGCCGGATCGCGTTGAAGGTTCCCGACAGGTTGACCGCGATAACCTTGTTGAAGAGATCGAACGGATGCGGCCCGTCCTTGGTGACCGTGCGCGCCGCCCGGCCGATTCCAGCGCAGTTCACGAGCACGTGAATCGCGCCGAAGCGCGTGACGGCCTGCGCGACGGCCTGCGCAACGTCGTCGGCCGAGGCGACGTCGGCGGGAACGAAAATCCCCTTCTCGCCGAGCGACTTCGCGACTTTCGCGCCGGGCGACTTGGGGAGATCCAGTATCGCGACGCGTGCGCCCGCCTCTGCGAACTCGCGCACCGTTGCCTCGCCGAGGCCCGATCCTCCTCCGGTGACCATAGCGACCGCATTCTTCAGATCCATTTCATCCTCTCCGAAAAATCATTCCGACCGCGCAAACCGGATGCGGCCGGTTATCCGATATCGGCCACCCGCGGCATCACCTTGGTCCAGAAAAGCTCCATGCTCTTCATCAGGCGTTCGTGCGCGAGCAGGCCATTGTACATCCACGCGAAGATCCATCTGACGGGAAGCCGCTTCGTCATGTATTCGAGTTGGCGCGTCACGGTATCGACCGAGCCGACCAGCGCCAGGCCCTCATGGAACAGGTCGGCGTCCTTGCCGGTCTCCTCGTCGGTCAGCCCGCGCGAAAAACCGAACGGCGCGAACCATTGCTGGCCGCAGAAGTAACCGCTGTCGTGCCAGAGCCGGTACGCCTCCTCGTCGGTATCCGCAATTACAAGATCGCGCAACACGCCCATCCCCTCCCCGAGCGGCTTTCCGGACACTTCCGCGTAGATCTCGCACATCCGATGCTCGAGATTCGGATGCAGCGGCGGCAGAATCGCGGTCACGCCCTCCTGCGCGCACCATCTGATACTCCGCTCCGACGAGGCGAACGGCTGGAACAGGGGAGGATACGGCTTCTGGACGGGCTTCGGCACCACCGAGACCGCCTTGACGATCCCGTTCTCGACGCCGCCGCCCCATTTCTCGGTCGCCTCGATATTCCAGGGCGTATCGCCCGGCGGAATACGCCAGTACTTGCCCTGGAACGAGATGAAATCCTCGGTCCAGCATCGCTTGATGATCTGGAAGCACTCCTCGAACGCCGCCCGGTTCGCCGCGTCGATCTCGTCGTGCTGATGAGGCTGCGCGCCGTGGATGCCGTGCGTCTGCTGCGCCATGATATCGACCCATCGGCGCTGATAGCCGCGCGCGAAACCCGCATTGGCGCGTCCTCCCGTCATATGGTCGAGCATCGCGATGTCTTCCGCGACCCGAATCGGATTGTGCGAAGGAAGAACGATCCCGAGTTGTCCGACGCGGAGCCGCTTCGTCTGCATCGCGACGAACAGATCGAGCAGCACCGGGTTGTTCGACATCTCGAAACCTTCGACGTGGAAGTGATGCTCGGTGAAGCTCATCGAGTCATATCCGAGCTGGTCGGCAAGCTTCGCCTCCTCGGACAACTCCGCGAGCATCCTGTCGTATATCTCGCCCCTGAGCCCGACTCTGCCGCGCTCTATCTCGCTCTTGGTGCCGATCGTCGGCAGATAGAACAGTGATACCTTCATCGTCGCCTCGTCCGGATAGCCGGCGCCTTAAAATCCGGCGCGCGACCCGACTGTAAACCTAAAAATTTGAAACCGGCAAGCGCACGGATTCGCTTCCCCCGAGATCGCGCGCACGCTCAATCGCCGCGCGGCCATCGCGGCGGCGCGAGCACGAACGTCAGCACCACCAGCGCCCCGAAGCCGAGGTAAAGCGCGGCAAAGACCCACGGCGGCCAGTCGTAATAGATAAGCACATGCAGCCAGTACGCGACGAAGTCGCCGGGATAAGGATTCTGCCCCGCGCGCCGGCGAAGCTCGCTCTCGAGCACCGTCAGCGGACACATCGCGTCCGTCACCGCTTCGGCGCATACGAACACGATCGAAAACAGATGGAGGAAACGGAAACTGAAATTCCTGACCCATCCCCATCCGCGCGCGAAACCGAGCAGGATCGCGCCGAAGCCGAACACCACGAAGACAATAAATGCCGCGTGAATGACCAGGACCGCGTCGGCAAGCGCCTCCCACAGCATCGCGGTTCGATCATGAGCGCACTGTTCTCTCCGATCGCAAGCCGAATCCTGTTTTCGGTGCGTGCGCCGCAGCGCTATACTCTGCCGACTTTCTGACAAAACTTGTGCCGATAGCCGCCGCGTCGGACGGCGCGGCGTTCGGCGGGGAGAGAAAATGCGGCTTAGGGACAAGGTTTCAGTTATCACAGGCGCCGGCTCAGGAATCGGCGAGGCGACCGCGAAAACCTTCGCGCGCGAAGGCGCCGCGGTGGTCGTCGCCGAGATCAACGAGGAGGGCGGCAATCGCGTCGTCAGCGAGATTCGCAAGGCCGGCGGTACTGCGGAGTTCTTCCGCGTCGATACCGGCAACCTGAAGGATATCGACGCGATGGTGAAGTTCGCCAGGAACAAATTCGGCCGCCTCGATGTCCTGCACAACAACGCGATCACGATCGACACCGGCCGTATCGCCGAAATGACCATCGAGGGATGGCAGAAGACGGTCGATGTGGGACTGACCGCCTACTGGTACGGAATCAAGGTCGCGATCGAGCAGGCGATGCTCCCGCAGAAAAAGGGCGCGATAGTCAGCACCGCGTCGGTCTCGGGCCTCGCGGGCGATTACACGCTCGGCGCCTACAATGCCGTCAAGCACGGCGTGGTCGCGCTCACCAAGGCAACCGGAATCGAATACGCGCGCAAGGGAATCCGATGCAACGCGGTGTGCCCGGGACCGATCGCGACGCCGCCCTTGCTCAATATCGAGAAGGAGCGCCCCGACATCATCGCGCGCATCCGCGAGGCGATTCCGATGGGCCGTCTCGGCGATCCGATGGAAGTAGCAAACGTCGCCCTGTTCCTCGCCTCCGACGAAGCCTCGTTCGTAACGGGCGCATTCTTCGTCGTGGACGGCGGGCTTTGGGCCCACTCCGGGATGCCGAGCCTTTCCGGCGAAGGTCCCGACTGGTAAACCGCCAACCCTGCGGGGAGGATTCACAGATGTCGCAGCAACAGCTTCAGCAACTGGTCCAGATGTTCAAGGCGCGCCCGGTGCTCGAATCGCCCACGGTCGCGGACATGCGCGCCGGGTTCGAGCAGATAGCGGCGGCGCTTCCGGTCGCGCCCGACGTGAAGTGCGAGCCGCTCAAGGCGGGAGGCGTTCCGGCCGAGTGGGTAACAGCGCCCGGCGCCGACTCGGGCCGTGCGATCCTTTATCTCCACGGCGGCGGTTACGTAATCGGCTCGCTGAATACCCATCGCGCGTTTGCCGGGATGCTCTCGCGGGCGGCACAGGCGCGGGTGCTGGTAATCGACTATCGGCTCGCGCCCGAGCATCCTCATCCGGCCGCCGTCGACGATGCCGTCTCCGCGTACCGGTGGATGCTCTCGAGCGGGATCAAGCCCTCGCGTATCGCGGTCGGCGGCGATTCCGCGGGAGGCGGACTCACGGTCGCGACCCTGGTTGCGATTCGCGACGGCGCGATGCCGACGCCGGCTGCGGGCGTATGCCTGTCGCCGTGGATCGATATGGAAGCGCTCGGAGGGTCGATGACGACGAAGTCCGAGGCCGATCCGATCGTGCAAAAGCCTGCGCTGCTCCAGATGGCCGCGATGTACCTGGGCGGCAAAAATCCGCGCACGCCGCTTGCCGCGCCGCTCTACGCGGACTTGAGCGGACTCCCGCCGATGCTGATCCAGGTCGGCACGTCGGAAACCCTGCTCGACGACGCCACGCGGCTGGCGGAACGCGCGCGCAAGGCGGGCGTCAACGTTACGTACGAGCCGTGGGAAGGGATGATCCACGTCTGGCAGATTTTCGCCCCGATGCTCGACGAGGGCGCCGAAGCTATCAACCGGATTGGAGAGTTCGTGCGCAAAACCGCCGCCTGAGCGGCAGTGTGATGCCCCGTAAATGAGTTGACAAAATGGGACCGGTCATTCTGAGCGCCAGCGAAGAATCCGCAGCCGCCATCCTTGCGGCTGCGATGGACCTTCTTCGGCAACTCCAGCCAAATCGCGCGGCCAGGGAATGCCGCGCGGATCCTTCGACTCCGCTCGCAGACTCGCTGCGCTCAGGATGACGCACTGCGTAAGACGGCTTGTTAGCAAGGCACTAATGGGACGCAACACTAGCTTTCGATTTTAATCAACACCCGGCGCAGCGCGGGCGGGGCCCTATCGGCCTCGCT
>JAKAVX010000329.1 GCA_021827465.1 Deltaproteobacteria bacterium
CGCGGCCACGGCCTGAACGCTGCTTCCCTCCTTTACCGGCACGGCCTCCGCAGCGATCTTCTGCACCAAGCGCGACGGCGGAGCAAGCGTGCCGCGCGCTCTTTACCGTGGGTGGGGCTTCGATGCTAAACAATCGGAGTCGAATCGTCGGACGCCGCGCTCGGGGTGCCTTCCTCAATCCCGGATGGCTGGTTTTCGCCGCGCTGGCGTGCGCCGCAGTCCACTTGGACAGGAGAGGTCTTGACCATGGATGATAACGCCAAGAAGAAGTCGCTTCTGATGATTCCCTACGGGCTCTACGTGCTCGGCGCGTCTCACGGCGGCAAGCAGACCGTCGCCACCGTCAACTGGGTCACCCAAACCGCATTCAACCCGCCGCTGGTCGTGGTCGGAGTCAAGAAGGATTCGACCGCGCACGCGCTGGTCAAGGAATCGGGCAAATTCACGCTCTCGATTCTCGGCGCCGGCCAGAAATCGATCGCGACTTCCTTCTTCAAGCATGTCGAAGCCGCAGGCGGAAAGTTCGGCAATTTCGCCTTCGAGGCCGGCAGGAACGGTGCGCCGATAATCTCCGACGCGCCCGCCGCGGTCGAGTGCGACTTGGCCGGTTTTTACGAGCTCGGCGACCATAGCACCGTCGTCGGCAAGGTGACCGAGGCGTATCTCAAGCGCGAGGGCGAAATCCTGACGCTCAAGGAATGCGGCTTCCAGTACGGCGGCTGAGCGTCGTCAAAAGGCCGCTTTGACCTGCCGGTGTCCGTTCCCGCCCGATCGGCGCGCGATGGACCGCGTTGACATGAGCGGGGATGGACCGGAGAATTTATAGCGATGGCACGAATTACCGTTGAAGATTGCCTTGAGAAGGTCGGCAACCGCTTCGAGCTGGTCCTGGCCGGCGCCCGCCGCGCCAAGCAGTTGCTCAAAGGCGCACCGCCGTTGGTCGATTCGGACAACAAGGAAGTCGTCACAGCCCTGCGCGAGATCGCGGCCGGAAAGGTCAGCGTCGAGTATCCCAGGCGCGAGTAGCCCCGGGCTGTTCGCGTCCTGACCCTTTCCGCCAAATCAATCCCCAGGGATTCCGCCCCGGCACGCGCGCGGGCGACAAGCCCAGAGATTTTTCAAGTGCCACGCAAGCCTCGGAAAGGAACCGCCGCCAAATCTCCGCCGCGAACGGTTGCGGCACCGATTGAGCCCGAAGTGCTCGACCCCGAAAGCGAGGACGAGGCCGAGGACTTGCGGGCCGCCGCCGAAGAGGGCGAAGTCACCGGCGAATCCGAGGCCGAAGGACAGGAACTGCTGAGTGCCGAGCGTGGCGCGCCGGTCGAAGAACCGGGCGGCGAGGCCGAACCCGAGAAAGCTCCGGGCGCGCTGGTTCCGTTCGACCCGCTAAGCCGTTACCTCGCCGAAATCCGCCGATTCCCCCTGCTCACCCGCGAGGAAGAGTCGGTTATCGCCAAGCGCTACCATAAGCTCCAGGATCCCGCCGACGCCTACCGCCTGGTCACCGCCAATCTCAGGCTGGTGGTCAAGATTGCAATGGAATTCGCGCGCTCGACCAGAAACCTCCTCGATCTTATCCAGGAGGGCAACGTCGGCCTGATGGAAGCGGTGAAGAATTTCGATCCGTACCGCGGAATCCGCTTCCCGTCGTACGCGGTATGGTGGGTGCGGGCCTATATCTACCGCTATCTCCTTAACAACTGGCGGCTCGTCAAGGTCGGCACCACGCAAGCCCAGCGCAAGCTCTTCTTCAATCTGAAAAAGGAAACCGAGCGGCTCGAAGCCGAAGGTTTCAGGCCCGAGCCCAAGCTGCTTGCCCAGCGAATCGGGGTCAAGGAGAGCGAAGTGCGCGAGATGCAGGAGCGCATGGGCCATAGCGAGCTCTCGCTCGACCAGCCCGTCGCAGCCGCCGAAGACGCCACCCTGCTCGACGTCCTGCCCGATACCGCCGGCAGTCCCGAAGACCAAGCCGCCACGAGCGAATGGCGCGACTTCGCCCGCGAAAAGATCGAGGAGTTCGCCCGCACGCTCAAGGACAAGGAGCTCGAGATTTTCCGGGCCCGCCTGCTCGCCGAAGAGCCCGCGACGCTCCAGGAAATCGGCGAGCGTTTCGGAATAAGCCGCGAACGCGTGCGGCAGATCGAAACGCGGCTCAAGAAGCGGCTCAAGGAATTCATCAAGTCGCAGGCATCCGATATCGAGCAGGCCGGCTCCTGACCTTCGGCGAATCGGATACCCGCCCCCGAAACCGAAACGATTCGCCCGGCCCCGATAGCGTCGCGCGCGCTTTCATAATCGCGCTTGTTGCCGCACAGCCGGGCCTTCAGAGATAATAAAGTTTGCGTGCCGAGATGCGGGACCGAAGCGCGGCTCTGGTGGTGGTTGGCAACGAAATCCTGTCCGGCAAGATCCGGGACAGTAATGCCTATTTCGCCGCATGCGAATTGCGCAAGAGCGGCGTCGAGCTGAAGCGCATCTCGGTGATTCCCGACGACCTCGACACTATCGCCGAAGAAGTCTCCTACTGCGCACGGCGCTTCGACTTCGTGATCACCTCGGGCGGAGTCGGACCAACCCACGACGATCTCACGATGGAGGGCGTCGCGCGCGCCTTCGACCGAAGGCTCATCACTCATCCCGAGCTCGCCCGCCTCATCCGCGACCACATGGGAGATCGCGCCAACGCCGCAATCCTCAAGATGGCCGAGGTGCCCGAAGGCTCGGTGCTCAACGAAGCCGGCGATATACGGTTTCCAACCGTGCAGATAGAAAATGTTTACGTGCTCCCCGGAATCCCGCAGCTGTTCGAAGCCAAGCTGCTCGGACTCGGATCGCTTTTTCAGGCCGACCCCTATTTCATGCGCGCGATTTACACCACTGCGAACGAAAGCGCGGTTGCCGAGCATCTGAACGCCACCCTGGAGAGCTATCCGCGCCTTTTGCTCGGCTCCTATCCGCGGATCGGCGACTCCGAGTACCGGGTCAAGCTCACGCTGGAATCGAAGAATCAGGAATACCTCGAACAGGCTTTCAAACATCTGCTCGACCTGCTGCCCAAAGACACGGTGGTGAAAATCGAATAGGCTCAACCAGGGGGGTGGAGGAGGAATGATGATGCAGACGAAAGGAATCACGGCCACCGGCTTAATCGCCGCAGTATTCGCGCTCGCGATGGTGACCTCGGTTGGCGCCCTCGCCGGCAACGCATTGGCGCAAAGCGCTCAGCCTGCCGCCAGTGCCTCACCCAGCCCGCAAGTTCCGCAGCCCAGCAACGGCAACGTCAATTGGCAAGGAGCCGGATGGGGCGCGGCGGCGCTTGCGAGCAATGTCGTCTATATCCCCGCCAAGCTCGTTTACGGCGTGCTCGGCGGGCTGGTCGGCGGCGCAAGCTGGGCGCTGACCGGCGGCAACACCCAGACCGCGAACACGATCTGGCGAAGCTCGCTCGGCGGTGACTACGTTGTCACTCCCGACATGCTGCAAGGCAAGCGGCCGGTTTATTTCAGCGGCCCCACCGCAACGCCGCCGCAGGCGGGCGCGGTTCAGCCGCTCAACCAGCAGGCCTCGGCCTCGGCCGCCGGCGCCTCGGGCGCGACGGGCTCTCAGAGCGCGAGTGCGGCATCCGCCAGCGGCAGTTCCGCTTCGATGCCGGCGTCGTCGGGCGCGGGCGCGGGTGCGCCTTACGCGGCCTCGCAGCCGATCGATAGCGGTTCCGGCCCGGTTGTTGGCGCATCGCCGGCCAGCGCGCCTTCGCCGCTGCCTTCGACCAGTATCGAGTAGAAACGCTGCGGTCGGACAAACGCGCGCGCGGCGCGGACGGTAATCGCGATGAAGAAGGCACGATTTCTCTGGAAGTCCACTTGAACGACTTGCCGAAACGCAAGAGGTTTCTTGCGTGACGAACTGAAGGTCGAACTCGACGAGCGCGACTACGCCAAAAATCCGCTCGCGGAGACCGAACTGAAGGAGCTTTTCAAGGGGCTCGATCCGCGCGAGTTCCTGAATCCCAAGAGCCCCGCCTACAAGGAGATGGGCTTGAAGGACATGAAGCTCTCGGCCGCCGAAGCGATAAAGCTGATGGCGAAGGACCCGAATCTGATCAAGCGTCCGCTCGTGGTCGCCGGGGGAAAGCTCGTCGCCGGGTTCGACCGCGACCGCCTGCGCGACCTCCTCGGCTGAAGACGCCGGCTGCCCGCAACGCGACGCCGAGATTCGGCGCGTGCCGCTTGATCGCGGCAGCCCCCTGCACGATTATCGCCGCGGGAGGAATCAGTATGGCAACGACGATAGCCGGCGGATGCATGTGCGGCGCGGTCCGCTACGAATGCTCGGCCGACCCTGTGATGTCAGTGAACTGCTACTGCCGCG
>JAKAVX010000330.1 GCA_021827465.1 Deltaproteobacteria bacterium
AGCTTCGGGCATAGTATTGAACCTACACCCGGCGCGCCTAGCGCCCGCTCGACAACTCCACCGTTGAAAAGTTGCACCGTCATCTTCGCCATACGCCATGCGTCGACGCGACCAAGCCGTCTTGACGTGCGGTGCGATGCGTCGCACCGGCGCTACTGGTAGGTTGAACTCGTCGCAACCGTCAATTAGTCGATCTGATGCTTGGGAGACGGACAACCATAATTCAACATCCGGAGGAAAGTGTCATGAAAGTCGGATATTTTCCATGCACTCAGGATCCACCGAAAGGCGCCAACATCGGTGGAGTCCTGCGCGAGGCGATCGTCGAAGCGCAAATTGCTGAAGAGAGCGGTTTCGATAGTTGCCTGTTCAGCGAGCATCACCAGCAGGAAGACTGTTACATCCCCAACGTCATTCTGATGGCTGGAATGG
Source organism: Deltaproteobacteria bacterium (assembly GCA_021827465.1). The sequence goes on from JAKAVX010000330.1 coordinate 433, forward strand.
CCGGTGTCTGCACCAAAAAGATCAGGGTGGGAACCTGCGTGACGCTAATCCCGCTGTGGCATCCCGTGCACGCCGCCGAAGACGCGGCGATCGTCGACCAGATTACCGGCGGTCGCATGATCTTGAGCGTCGGCGTCGGCTACCAGGAGCGTGACTTCGGGGCCTTCGGCCTATCGATCAAGGAGCGCGCGGGGCGCAGTGAAGAAGGCGTGGAGGTGCTCAAGAAATGCTGGGAGCAAGAGCGCTTTACGCATCACGGCAAGTTCTACCATCTCGACAACGTGATGATCACGCCCAAACCGGTGCAGAAGCCGCGGCCGCCGATTTGGATGGCGGCGTGGAGTGACGTCGGGCTCAAGCGCACGGCGCGGATCGCAGACGGCTGGATCACCTCGCCGCTCGAACATGTCAAGGTGATTAAACGCTTCGCCGATTTATATCGCGCCGAGTGCAAGAAGCACGGCAAGAAGCCATACCTGGTGCTGATGCGTGATGTGATGGTATCCGACTCGATGGATGCGGCGCGTCGCGAGAGCGGACCGCTGATGTACACACACAAGTTCTATTTTCGCAACAATGGCTACGCGATGGACGACGTGATCAAAAACGTCAAGTCAGAAGATGAGTGGACCTTCGATGTTGCCGCGCCCGACCGTCTGATCGTGGGCTCACCCAAGGACTGCCTCGACCAACTGCAGATGTGGCAAAAAGAGGTCCAACCAGACTATCTGGTTCTGCGCATGCGCCATCCTGGCGGTCCTTCGCATGAGCGCACCAAAGAGGCAATCCGGGTCTTCGGTAAGGAGATAGCTTCAAAGCTCTGATTCCTGCTTGCCAATAGTACCCGCGTAGGCTGGCGGCTGCGGTGGCTTCGCCGCGGCCGCCAGCAGTCTATGCGCAGTCATGTTTTTTCAGTAATCGAACGCTTACGGTGTCTAAATGAAACTCGCGATATGCAGGCGCGAGGCCGTGAGATCATTGAATAATCTGGATCTGAAAGCTCCGGCTCGCCGAAGCGTTAGCTCGGTCGGTGACGTAAACCGTGAATTTCCATATGCCCGCGTCGGCTGGCGTCCCAGTAATCTCGCCGTTGAATGTATTGAGCGCTAGCCCGCGCGGCAGGACGCCGGCGCTAACGTAAACCAAATAAGGCGGCGTACCACCGCTCAGCTCCAGTGACGCGTAGTAGTAGACGCCGACTCTGCCTTTGGGAAGGGTCGTGGCGCCAATCGTCAGCGTCGGAGTCGGCGTCGCGGTCGGTATCGGTGACGCAGTGGCAACCGGCGTTGGCGTCGGTGATGGCGTCGGAGCCGGAGTTGGCGTTGGCGATGGCGTTGGAATGGGTGACGGCGTCGCCGTTGGAATCGGGGTCGGCGTTGGACTCGATGTGGGTGACGGCATCGGCGTTGGCGTGGATGTAGGTGGGGGCGTCGGTGAAGCGCTGGGTTGCGGAGTTGACGTCGGGCTCGACGTGGGAGAAGGCGTGAGCGTCGCGCTGGGCGTAAAACTCGGGGTTGGAGTCGGCGCTCCCGGAGAGATCTCGCCCCACCAGGTGCCCCAGTTATTGTTGCTCGCCGCGTATTCCTGAAGCGTCCACAGGCTAAGATCGTCGATCGGGTCGACAACCGTACTGCTGAAGTCGCCCCATCGGTTATCCCCGGTGCCAAAATCCTTGAAATAGGCTGCCTCGCCAGCCTTGAGCACGGTGTCGCCACGTAGCGTACCAAGTGGGTCGCCTGACATTCGCCACGAAAGGTCGGCGCCCGCATATTGCGCCGCCGAGAATCGCGAATATCCAACCATCATGTCATTTTCCTTGTTGACGCCGATCGAGGGGTAGGCGAAAAAGAGCGTTGCCGATGGATCATCGATTCGCCCGAACTGCTGGATTCCGCCAAGGTCGGCCGACGCTGTATCTATCTGCCACCATTGCACTGCACATCGATTAGGCGTGCCGGTAGCAGGCAGGAAAACGGTCTGTGCAGTCCACAGTGAGCCGTTTCGATAGACCGTCCAATCCAGCCGATCGTCGTCGGTGTCGATGTCCATGGTCGATCCCAGTTGCGGCGCGAAGTTGAGCGCGGGCTCGACCGCTTGCCATGACTGCGGCGCAGCCGGCACGGCGATGCCTACGGTAAGGACCTCTGAGCCAACCGGTCCAGTGATGGTGCTCATCCTGAGCAGGCCGTTGGCCGAGCTCCACGACTCCAACAGGTAGAGCGTTGCAAGGTTGGGATCGTAAGTCAGCGCGGGATTCATCGAGAACCCGCCAGTGTCGTCCTGCAACAGTGTAAAAAGACCCTGACCACCCGCATACAGGTCAGCTTTGTCCAAGACATAAAGATTTGCGTACTCATAGAAGGTGCCCTGGATAGTGAAGATGTTGGTGCCGACCACGATCCAGTTTTTATTAAAACCGAGAGTCGGGAAGTCGGCCCAAAACCGTCCGCTTGAATCGACCGCTATCTTGTAGAGGTCCCATCCCGCAGTCGGGTCGCTGTTTTGCGAGACGCCAACCAGTACCGCCGATGCCGATGTCTCGGGATCGCTCACGCTGACAATGACCCATCGCTGACCGTACGGATCGTAGATCACGCGCGGATCGGTTACGGAACTTACGCTCAGGCTGGACCAGAAGTTCAGCAGGCTGACTAGACTTATAAGCGTTCCCGCACGGGTCTGAATTTCGACCTGGCTGTTGAGCGCCACCATCAGATGGTCAGGTCCCACCGCGCCGTTGGTGTCGGGAGGAATTGCAGTATTGTCGTCACTAACGCCGGGAAACCCGGTCAGGACAGCGCCCGACTGTTGCTCGGTCGGGTTGCCGATAGCGGTTGGCGCAACGAATCTTTTGCGAGGTCCTCGCTTGCCATGCCGGCGCGCCGGAACTTCAATGAAGGGGTTACGCTGCGGTCGTAGGCCGATATGGCGGCGTACAGGAGCAAGTGGGCCACGCTGCTGGTCGTCGGCGAGCGCGGCGAAATTGATCGTTACGTGCGCGGAAGCGTGGTCGGAGCGTCCGGCGGTCCGCCGAACAATAGCGAGACCGCCACGCGACAGATCTGCTCTTGCGCCGGCGAGCGCCGGATAAGAGAGTGCTGAAAGATGTGGCTCCGGCTCACTGGCCGCACCGCTAGCCGCACCCCATGGCCGAGCGACAACGAGAGCCATCCATCCCGCAATCAGCACAACCGTCAACCGCGCAGCGGTCGCCGACCGCCCGCGGATCGGATTTGACAAACGCTCCCCCGTTCCCCCTTGGCCCTCGTTGCCGCCTTGGCTCTATAGAGTCGGAGTTCCTCGATAGACTGCCCCCTCTTTGCGGTCCGTACGGCTTCCGGCCGGGCGAAACCAACGGTTCCGCGAGCCCCGCCTCCACGCGCATGAAGCCGACATCAGCTTCCGGCTCAATCGAGAAATCCTTCCGGAATCCTGCTACAGCAAGACCCGGGCCGGTTGAAAAAGCCCGAGAAACGGATGTTTTCGCGTTGACCGTCAAAAAAATGACGACCACGTTACAGCCGCGTTGCGTTGCGGCGGCGCTTTATTGTCGAAAAAAAAGCCTTCAGATGCGATTGCGACTCAGCAGACCGCGCGCGATTATCAGCGCTTGGATCTCGTTGGTCCCTTCGCCGATCATCATCAGTGGCGCATCGCGATAAAAGCGCTCGACCGGAAACTCGGCCGTGTAGCCATAGCCACCCAGCACCCGCATCGCGTCGAGCGTTACCTTAGCGCAGGCCTCGGAAGCGAACAGCTTGGCCATCCCGGCCTCGACGTCGCAGCGCTCTCCCGCGTCCTTTTTCTCCGCCGCGCTCTCCACCATCAGCCGCGCCGCCTCCACGCGTGTCCCCATGTCGGCTAGCATCAGCTGCACCGCCTGGTGCTCGCAGATCGGCTTGCCGAAGGTGGTACGCTGCTGGGCGTAACGGATCG
>JAKAVX010000331.1 GCA_021827465.1 Deltaproteobacteria bacterium
CCGATCTGGTCGCAACGATTATCCTGCTGCCATTTCGTCTTGTCGGCGACGCGCTCGGCCTGATCTTCTGATTACGCGTCCTGTCGGATGGGAGTCGCAGGGGTGAATGCGGGATCGGAAGGGGGCGCGACCGGAATCGCCGGGCGCGTATTGTCGCCCGTCGCGCTGACCTGTGACGTCATCATCATTACCGCACCAAGCCTGGCGAACCGATACGCAGGAAGATAAGCGAACCCTCCTTTTCCGACCAATTTCATCCCACACCTCTCGGCCACGGCAATCGAAGGCCGATTTTTCTGGCCGCAGACATACCATATTGCGCGGCCTGGCCGGCTCATCAGCTCGATGATCCTCCGGAGCGCGAACTTTGCCAGTCCTTTGCCGCGATGGTCGGCATCGGTCCACGTGCGTCCAACTTGGAGATCGCCGGCCTCCATGAACGGCCATCGATAGTACCGCCCGGTTACGCTCGAAGAGTGCACCAGCCTTGCGCCTTTTCGGATTACCAGCACGCGGTAGTCGCGATTCGACATCATATGAAGGTGATGCATCATCCATCGGGCGACGAAGCTTTTGCGGTTCTCCGTCACGCCTCCCGGCATAATTGCCGTTAGCGACGGTCTCCATAGCTGCCAGTGGTAGCCTTCGGGCAGCGTCAACTGGTTTTCGGCCGCAGCCTCAGAACGGTAAAAGAGATACATCGAATCCGGACTATCCGAGTTAGAGTTTTTCATAGTGTTTTGTTTCGATTTAACGCTGGGCCTGAATAAGACGAGCAAAGACCAGACCACTCGACAGAGGTGTTCCTCGACTTGTAGCCCGATCGGCACCAAAAGTGGCCCGAGGGCTACAGATCGTAATCGGGCCGCAATCCAAAGGAACCGCAAAAGCGGCGAAAAAAGCCTCATTTTACCTAGATTTCAAGCGAAATTTCGCAGGGCACGTCTCTTGCGGTATGCTAGAAGATGGGTTGCTAGGAGAGGTGCTATAGGCGTGTAGGACAGCTGGCTTTGCTTCGACTCTTCACTCTTCCTCTGATCCAAGCCTGCAAAATCTTCTAGATGACGGGGGGGAAAACGGCACGGCGCTAAGCCCACGCGACTCAGGATCGTGAGCGTGGGTTGGCGTTGACCGTCGCGTCTTGAACGACGCAACTCGTTGAGTCTGGAGGGAAATTGGGGCCCGTCGGGTTTCGGCCGACAGGCCCTGCGGACAACAACAAAGCCCAGGGAGGATGGGACAGTGTTGGCCCAGAGGGTCCAGCGTAGCCAAATTTGTGCCTGCTTTTTTCTATCGCTCGCGGTTTTCACTTTCGTTGCCGCGCAAACCGTTCACGCCGCAAGTTCGAAGGTTCGGATAACTTCCCCCGCCGTCGGCGCGACAGTTTCGGGAACCGTGCCGATTGTCTGTTCGGCGTCGGCGTCGGTCACCTTGATCAGCGTGTACATCGACGGCAAATATCTCGCGGCCGGTCCGCCCTCCTACACCTTTTCCTGGAACTCGACCACGGTCGCGAATGGCTCCCACACAATCTCCGCAAGCGGTTTTTCGCCCAACGGACGGCTGGTCGCATCGAGTTCCATCAGTGTAACCGTGAAGAACTCGACCTCCACTCCGACTCCAACGCCGGCGCCGACTCCAACGCCGGCGCCGACCCCGACGCCCGCGCCGACCGCGACGCCCGCGCCGACCGCGACGCCCGCGCCGACCGCCACGGCTACGCCCACGCCGACGTCCAGTGCGACTCCAACGCCGCTCGTGATGATCACCTCGCCGAGCGAAGGCGCATCGGTGAGCGGCACCGTGACCGTTACGGTGCAGGTCGATCCGTCCATTTACTGGGGCAAGCTCTACGTCGATACGGTGGGCCTCACGACCAGCCAGGGACAGTCCGCTCCCAAGTACACGTTCACGTGGGATTCAACCTCGGTCCCGGACGGAACCCACGTCCTGGCTGTCGAGGGCTTCGTCTCGGGCGCAACGACGCCTTCGTGGGTCGATAATGTGGACGTGGTCGTCACAAACAACGCGGCAGACGTCGGCACGCTTCACTTCGGAACGCTTCCGCCGCACGCAAGCCTGCCCTCGGACTCGGAGTGCGCCGCGCTTATCGCGGCAACACCCGAAACGGTGTCGTCGAACACTTCTTACAACTCGCCCTCCGCGATCCCGAGCTCCGCTGAACTTTGCAGCTTCCACGCGGCCCCGCTCTACTCCGGTACGTTCGCTCCGACTTCGGATTTTGCACTGGTCGATGGTAATTACTCCGGCTCGACCGACATGATCCTGCGATGGGCCGCGTGCAAGTGGGGAGTCGACGAGGATGTGTTGCGCGCCGAGGCGTGGGGCGAAAGCCAATGGCAGCAGGACGCGGCAGGAGACTGGCGCACAACCGAAAGCGATTGCACGAACTCGGTCCAGACCTCGTGCTCGACCGGCGGCACGTGGGACGCGTGGAACGGCGCCGGATGCTATCAGAGCCACGGCATCTTTCAGGTCAAGCTCTACAGCTTCAATGCCTATTCCGAAGCCGAGGATTCGACCGCGTTCAATGCGGACTTTCGCGCCGCGTACGCTCGCGCGTGCCTGAACGGCGACGTCAACTATCTCGCCAGCCGCACTCCTTCAACCGGTTATCCGGATTATCCCGACGGCGACTTGAGCCAGATGCTGTGGGGATGCATGGGCGACTGGTACAGCGGAAGCTGGTTCGATTCGGGCGCGCTCAATTACATCAACACGATCCAGGGCTATTTCAACAACCGTCCGTGGCCGAAGCCGTAGTCGGCTCGCAACCATACGAGCGCCGCAGGCGTGATATAAAAGTCGCGTCTGCGGTGCTTGCGCGATCGGGTGGAATCGCCCTCTCCAGCGCGTTCGCTCTTCTGACATTTCTTCGCCCATTTTTGCGCGGATAGCCGTTCGCCGCGTCCAGTTAAATCCCGCATCCGGGATTCCGCTCCGCGGCGACGAACGTCGGTAACTTTTTCCGTATCGGAAAAAAACTTTGCCGACTACTGTCGCATCCCGCCGCGCTCTCTCATCAAAAACATAAAGACTTCCCGCGTTTGTGTCGTCGGCATGCGCGTTGCGACGAGACCCCTTCCAAGCGCGGAGTTCCGAATTCTCGGAATCCTGCAAACACGAAAGCGTTGGGGAGTTTCGGGTGTGTGCGACGGTGTGGGATGCGCCGCATAAACGGAAGGACGGCGGCAGCGCACAGCGTCCCGGCGGTCATGTCCAACGCCGGTCAAACCGCTGGGACGCGATGCCGCATTGCGCGGGAACCTTATGAGTGGGGACTGCTTATCACGATTGGCTCGGAGGCGTCGGCGCGAAGGAGGCCGGCGCGTGGCACAGGGAGCGGGTGTCGCGGTTCTCGTATGCGCCGTGCTGTTCGCGCTGATGCTCTCCGGATGCTCTTCCGGAGCTCCGGCGAGAGGCGACGTCGCAACCGGCAGGCCTGCGAGCGTTGGAACCGAGCCCTGTTTGCCCGTCTCTTACGCGGTGCCTTCGACCAACCCGAATGAGTATCGGATTCAGCCGGGCGATCAACTCGGGGTCAGTTTTTACCTGTCGCCGGAATTTGACGACCAGGTCAGCGTGGGGCCGGACGGAATGATCACCCTGAAACTCGTTGGTCAGCTCAAGGCCGCCGGCCTCACGCCGCCAGAGCTTTCACAGGAAATCGACAAAGCCTATTCCACGGAGCTTCGGGCGCCGGATGCCGTCGTTGACGTGAAGAATATGCCCGCACGGCAGGTTTACGTCGAAGGACAGGTGAATCATCCGGGAGCGTTCCCGTTGCTCGGTGGGATGACGGCACTCCAGGCGATCGCCGAAGCCGGCGGATTCACCGACACCGCGACCGATAGCAGCATCGTCCTCATCCGCCGCGACGCGTGCGGAAATGTGCAGGGTGAGCGACTGGACCTCGCGTCCGCCGTGGACCATCCGGGCCAGGGCGAAGACGCGATGCTTGTGCCGTATGACGTGCTGGTCGTGCCGCGCAGCCGGATCGCCAACGTCGACCTGTTCGTAAAGCAGTACATCCAGGGCCTGCTGCCAATTCCGCCTTACCTTGCTGTGCCGATTCCGTGAATGGATCGAGGAGCGTTTCGATGGTGCGTCGCGACATAAACTACTGGCTTGATATCGCTTACAGGCGCCGGGTAGCCCTGGTCGAAGTCGCAAGCGTCGTAATGGGCGTGGTTGTGGTCATCACGCTGGCATGGCCGCCGGTCTACAAGTCGCACGCGAAAATCCTGGTGCAGGACAATCGCGCGCAGTTGCTGGTCTCACCGGGGCTGCAGACCACTTTGCCCGAGAATCCCTCGATTGTCACGAATCCGGTAAGCGAGCAGGA
>JAKAVX010000332.1:0-2148 GCA_021827465.1 Deltaproteobacteria bacterium
TGCAGAGCCTGATTTGTCTTGACGCCTTAACGCCTTTCGCTGTACCACTTTGGCTGTTCGAGCTGGGGAATAGACTATGGGTTATAACGTCGAGCCGTTTAGAGTCGCCGTGTCAGAAGAGGTAATCGCCGATCTGCGCGTGCGGCTTGAGCGTACGCGGTTTCCCGATGAAGTTCCGGACACCGGATGGGAATACGGCTCGAACCTGGCCTATATGCGCGAAGTCGTGGATTACTGGCGCACCCGCTATGACTGGCGCGCTCAGGAGGCGCGTATCAACCGCTTCGCGCAATATCAAGCCGATATCGACGGGCTCAAAATCCATTTTATTCAAGAGCCCGGGCGCGGTCCAAATCCCAAACCAGTTTTGCTTATCCACGGGTGGCCGGGATCGATTGTTGAGTTCATGGATATCATCCCGATGTTGACCGACCCGGGCGCGCACGGCGGCGATCCGAGAGATTCATTCACGGTTATCGCGCCGTCGTTGCCAGGCTACGGATTCTCGGATCATCCGCGTGCCCGAGCTATGAACATTCAGGCGATTGCCGAAATCTTCTTCAAGCTGATGACCAACGTGCTGGGCTTCAAGCGTTTCGCCGTGCAGGGTGGCGATTGGGGTGCCGCTGTCACCTCGCGAATAGGCGAGATTCACGCACCTAGCGTTTACGGTATCCACATCAACATGATCGCAATCGGCCCGGCTGAAGGACGCAGCGCAGCCGAGCTCACGCCGGAAGAAAAAGTTTTCCTCGGCAACATGGAAAAGTTCCGCACCGGCGAGACTGGCTATCAATGGATTCAGGGCACCAAGCCGCAGACCCTCGCCTACGGCTTGAACGATTCGCCCGCGGGACTGGCGGCGTGGATTATCGAGAAGTTTCGCACCTGGAGCGATTGCAAGGGCGACGTCGAGTCGCGTTTCAGCAAGGATCAGATGCTGACCAACGTGATGGTCTATTGGGTCACGCAGACGATTAATTCGTCAACGCGGCTGTACTATGAAGCGCGGCATCATCCGTGGCGGCTCAAGCCTGGCACGCGAATTGAGGCGCCGACTGCGGTCGCGGTTTTTCCCGGCGAACTGGTGTTGCCGCCGCGGCACTGGGCTGAGCGTGTATACAACGTGCGGCGATGGACGGTGATGCCGCGTGGCGGGCACTTCGCTGCGATGGAAGAACCGAAGCTGCTGGCGGACGATATTCGCGCCTATTTCCGGGAAACAAACTAAGAAGAAAGAACCACAGATTTCACAGATTCTCAGACAGATTGGTTTGGCGACCGACGCTTCGGCGGCGGTTGCTCCGAAAATCTGCCTGCCCAACCTGTGAAATCCGTGGTTAAAGTGTTTCTTCAGGTTCTTCGAAGTTGACCAAGTCCGCGTATAGCTTTTCAACCTCGCGGCCAATTTTCTCGTAGCGTGCGATAAGTTCGTCGGCATCTTTGCGCGCGAGGTAGAAATCCGGGCGGTTCATTTCCTCAGCGAGTTTCCCACGCTCGGATTCTTTCTTTTCGATATCGTTTTCGATTTGTTTTTTCTGTTTTGCGCTGCGGTCGCGGCGCCGCTCGGCGTCGCGGCTTTGAGTCGCCTCGCCATTGCCGCGGGTGTCTCTGGGCGGCGTCGCGATCTTTGGAGATTCGGGCGCCGCGGCGCGCGCTTGGATCAGCGCCTTCTTCTCCAGGTACTGATCGTAGTTGCCGAGATAGCGGGTTGCGTATCCCTGTCCGACCTCGATCACTTCCGTGGCAAGCTCGTTGAGAACGAAACGGTCGTGGCTGACGATCAGCACCGTGCCCGAAAAGCGGCGCAGCGCTTCGAGCAACGAATCCTTGGCAATGATGTCGAGGTTGTTGGTTGGCTCATCGAGCAGCAGGCAGTTGTTGCGTTGGGCGAGAACCTTCGCGAGTGCAAGCCGGGCGCGTTCGCCGCCCGAAAGGACTCCGACGCGCTTTTCAACGTCGTCGCCGGAAAAAAGCATCGCACCCAAAAGCCCCCGCAGTTGCGGCATTGCGAGCGCGTCGGCCGAGTCGCTGAGCTCTCGCAGGACGGTTTTCTCGTAGTTTAACGATTCGGCGAGATTCTGGGCGAAGTAACCGAGCGCGACCTTATCGCCGACAATGCGTTCACCGCCCGACAACTCTTCGACC
>JAKAVX010000332.1:2158-4349 GCA_021827465.1 Deltaproteobacteria bacterium
TTTTCATCATCGTGGATTTCCCGGCGCCGTTAGGTCCGACTAACGCGATCTTTTGTCCGCGCTCGATTACCAGATCGATTCCGTTATAAACGGTCAGATCGCCATACTTCTTGACCGCACCTTGGAGCTCAAAGACGCGGCGCGCGCTGCGCTCACATTGGGGAAACACTATCGCGGGGGGCTTTTCCGCGCCGACCGGCGGCTCGAGCCGCTCGATTTTTTCGAGCTGTTTAATTCTACTCTGCACCAGCCGGGCCTTGCTCGCCTGGTAGCGGAAGCGGCTGATGAATTGTTCCATGTGCTCGATCTCGGCGCGCTGGTTCTCATATGCGGCCATCTCGAGCGCGAAGCGTTCCTCGCGTTGCACCAGATAGCGCGAGTAGTTTCCGACGTAGTCGGTGATCTTACCGCGTGCGAGTTCCGTCGTTCGGTTGGTCACGCGATCGAGGAAGTAGCGATCGTGCGAAACCAGGATAATTCCACCGGTGTACGCTGCCAGATAATCTTCGAGCCAGTTGCGAGCCTCGATATCCAGATGGTTGGTTGGTTCATCCAGCATCATGAAATCCGGACCGTCGAGCAGAAGCTTCGCAAGTGCAATCCGCATCCGGATTCCGCCCGAAAACTCCGCCACGTCGCGGCTCAGGTCGGCTTCGCTGAAACCCAAGCCGAACAGCACCGCCGTGGCGCGCGCGTCCGCGCTATAGAAATCGTGCTGTTCGAGTTCGTGCAGCACTTCACCATATTCTTCGAGGGCGGCGTCGTGGCCGGGACCGGAATGCTCGCGCGCCAGAAGCTCTTCAAGTTCTCGCCCGCGGCGCTCGAGCGCCTGCATCCGGTCGAGTGCCGACAACGTCTCGGCCAGCACCGAACGCCCACCCATTTCCGGCGCATCTTGGGGCAAGTAGCCGACTCGGGTTTTCTGCGGCCGCGCAATTCGTCCCGAATCAGGAGGCGAAACGTCGGCGATCATCCGCAAAAGCGTAGATTTTCCGGCCCCGTTGAGTCCCACCAACCCGACGCGCGCATCGTCGGGCATCGACCACGATACCCGGTCAAGAATCCGCCGCGCGCCAAAGGACTTTGTAACGTTATCGAGCGTAAGCATCGGCTAAAGAATTAATTCTATCAGCCCTGCCTTAGCGTCGAAAGTTAGGCTTTAGCATCGAGTCTTCCGCTACGGTCGTCAATATGTTAATAAAACCTACACTATGGCTATATCAAGTTCCGGTTACCCTGTGCCCAGGAGCGCCGACGAGTTCGAACGGCTGTGTCTGCGCCTGCTGCGGCGTCATTGGCAACTACCGCAAATCGAGCGGATGCGCGACCTCGGGAACGGGGAGCGCCCGGTTGATTTGCTCGAGATTAGCGGCCGCCCGCGTGTTGCGGCGGTCCGATGCGCGCTGCGCGAGGTTCACAGCACCCTCTCGGCTAACGATATCAAGGACGCCGCGGAGCGCGCTATGAGTCTCGGGCTGCCAATCGGCCGTTTCGTCGTCGCAACCACCGCGTCGCGCGAGGCAAGCTTGCAGCGAACTCTGTATGATCTTAATCGCGCGCAAAGAGGCTCGGGGCCGAGCGCGATCGAAGTCATAACCTGGGACGACATCCAGGAGTTGCTTGATGAGTACCCACAGGTTCTGACTGAATTCAGCTCGACCGCCAAGCGCCAGGCGATCATCCGCGCGAATTCCTTAATGCGTCTTGACGCTCCAACCGTCGTGCGCGAGTCCAACGGTGCTCCACCGGAGGGGTTCGAGGCGGAAATTACGGCCGCCGCCGAATCCATCAATCAGCGCTCCTACCAGATGGCGCGTCTAGCGCTGCTGCGGCTTCGCGAGCAGCACTGGAGCGAGTTGAGCGCCGGGCAGAAGTTCCGCGTTCTTACCAATCTTGCGGTTGCATGGCTGCGCGAGGGAGAGGTGCGGCGCGCGGCGATGCTGTTTATCGCGGCACGGTCGCTTGCTCCCGAGGATGAGCAGGCGTGTACGAATGAAGCGCTTGCGCACGAGCTTTTGGGCGAGCGCGATCGCGCGTATGCCTTGGCCGATCGCCTACGGATGCAGTTTCCCTCGAGCGCAAGAGCGCTTGCGCTGTGGCTTAACAATGCTTCGCTGGTTGCCGACGCAGCCGCCCTCGAGGCCAACGTCCCTCCCGAATTGGGTGCCGATCCGGAGGTTGCGATGGTGAT
>JAKAVX010000333.1 GCA_021827465.1 Deltaproteobacteria bacterium
ACCGAGATGCGGCCGGAGATGCAGGCTAAACTGCTCCGTGTTTTCGAAGAGAGGAGAATTCTCCGCCTCGGTGCAAGCAAGGAGCTGCCGATCGACGTACGCGTCTTCGCCGCATCCAATCGTTCGCTGCAACAAGCGATCCGCGAGGGGCGATTGCGCGAGGATCTGTACTACCGTCTGAACGTCTATACCTTAGAACTTCCCCCGCTGCGCGATCGGCTGGATGACTTGCCGTTGCTGGTGGTGCACTTCATCCGAGAATTCAATCGGGAGCACAAAAAAAGTGTCGAGGGCATGGGCCAAGACTGCCTCGATGCCCTTCGAGCGCACACCTGGCCCGGAAACGTTCGAGAGTTGCGCAATGTCGTCCAGCGCGCGGTGATCAGGTGCCACTCCCCGATGCTCTCGGCTGGAGATCTGCCGATGGAGTCCGTTCTTCCGCATCGCGCGGAAGCGCACTTCATGGTTCAGCTTGGCTCGCCAATGTCCGAGGTCGAACGCGAGTTGATCTTTCGGACCTTGGCCTTCGCAGGGGGAAATAAGGCTCGCGCATCCAATCTTCTCGGAATGAGCCGGCGGAACCTCTACAATCGGCTTGAGCGCTACGAGTTGGGCGAAGCGAATGGGCATCTCAACGGACATGCTCACCGCAACGGTCGCAATGGCACATCCTGAACGCGAGACTTCGCCTCGCGTCGCGCGGCGGAGATAGACCACAACCGACCGTTTCCGGTTGACATTTCTAGAGCGACGGCAGGGACACGGTCAGCGCTTCGTACACGGTGATTCTCGGCCCGTACGCGGCCTGGGCCTCGATGATCGAATGCCCGGTTGTCGGAATCACTCGGGCGAGAGAAAAGCCCGCCCGGCCGAGAAGATCCCGAAACTCCGCCTAGTTCCGCGGGGCGGGTCGGAACGGGGATTGCTCACTCCAAGTCTGAAGTAGAAATCGGGGTGCAGGACAAAGCTTCCAGACAGCTTGGCGCAGTTCCGAGCCGTTGGTTAATTTATGCATCTACCCCGGCGTCGAGAAGGAACGACGCACCCTTACGGCGAGGGACCACGATGAGCCACGCGGCCGACATTGACGCCGCATTCAGGGTTCGTGTACGCTAATCGGCGTACATGGCACACGACGACAATAGAACCATCGGCGATGTTATCCACGACGCGCGCGCAAAACTTAACCTCAGCCTCCGTGATGTCACTAAGAAGCTCGACATCACGCCTTCGTACCTGAGCGATATAGAAAACAACCGCCGGGTACCATCGGAAGAGGTACTGGCGAAGCTCGCGAATTTCCTCCATCTCGACTACGACGACCTCATGGCCCGCGCCGGCCGTTTCGGCGAAGACGCCGTTCGCTACATGATGAGGACGCCGGCGGCGGGCGTGCTCTTGCGCCGACTAGCGGAAGGCAAAGCCTCGGACAAAACCGTCGAGAAGCTATTGAATATTGCCGACCGTGAGATCGCAGCAAAGAAGGAGCCTCAAAAATGAGGTCGGGCAGGTCTGGTCTTTACCGTCGCCGAGACGGCGAGGAGCGTCTCTGGCTCTCGCCGGCCGACATCGAGAGTATGATGGAGGACGCGCTGCGCAAGTCGGATCTATTTCCAACCGACGAACAGCCCGCTGTGGATATTGAACGCTTTATCCAGCGCCTCGATGTGCGGATGGACCAATACGCCGATCTGGACCCGACAGTGCTCGGACTAGCCGAGTTCTACACCAACGAGCCGCCCAAGATTTTCATTAACCGCGACCTCACCGGAGCCATTGACGATGACCACACGCCCCCAGGGATCCGGGGTCGCTGGCGGGCAACAATTGCCCATGAGGGCAGTCACGTCGTGATGCACCGAGTGCTGTTCGCGATAAACCAGGATCAAGAGAGCCTATTTCACACGCGGAACCAGCCGGAGCCGCAGCGGCTCATGAGGTGTCTCAAGAAAAACGTACTCTTCCGTGGCGGCGGCACGAACGATTGGCGAGAGGTTCAGGCCAACATGGGCATGGCGGCCTTGCTCATGCCGCAGAGCCTTTTTCGGCAGTTGGCGGCCAAGGTCGCAGAGCAGCACAGCCAGGCGACCGAATCTCTGATCGTTGGGTCTGCGCCGGCAGCAGTCCTCACGGCTGAAATGGCCGCCCTGTTCGACGTGTCAAGGCAGGCAGCGCGCATTCGGCTTGAAACGCTCGGAATACTATCAGCAGCCGGCCAGCCCTCGCTGATTCATGGAGCGCGGTGAATGGACCCTTTTTTTCCGGCATCTGTTGACAAACCGGCGTACACGGCGTAACTTGCGAACATGGCCCGGCTATATGCCGAAATCATGGTAAGACCGCCGACCACTGCGCCACGCGGCGGCTTCCATGTGAGAACAGGATCGAGCCGTTGTGGCGGAAGGAAAGCCACAGCCCGCGTATCCAAGCTTCCGCGAAGAAGCCTGCGACGCGAGCATGCAGTTCAGCGGTGCAAATCAAATAGAACGCAAGGAGAACCATCATGCCTGAGGAACAACAGGAAGTTAAAGGGAAGCATGAGGTGCGGATTCATATTGATGAGAAGCGGTACGAATCGCCAAACCCCACTACAGGCGAAGCGCTGTACAAGCTTGGCAACGTCGCGCCCGGCCTCGAACTCTATCGCGAAGTGACCGGCGACAGAGAAGACCCGCCCATCGAGAACGGCCCGGAGACGGTCCATCTGCGAGAGGATGAGCACTTCCACAGCGGGCCGCCCAAGGGGTTCACGATCATCGTCAACGGCCGGAAGAAAGAGGTCTCGACGAAAACATTGTCGTTCGATCAAATCGTCGCCCTCGCGTTCAACCCTGTGCCAGTGGGGCCGAACGTCATGTTCACGATTACCTACAGAAAAGGCCCGCACCAGAACCCGGAAGGGACGTTGACCGAGGGCGCGAGCGTCAAGATTAAGGATGGAATGATCTTCGATGTCACAGAGACTAATAAGTCGTAGCCCCGACCTGAAGCGGCTGCGCGACGAGGGCTACGACCTGGAAATCCGCTCGGGCCACTTGCTGGTCAAGGAGGTGCCGTACGTGAATTCGCGCAGGGAAATCAAGCGCGGGATTCTCGTCTCGACGCTGACGATGGCGGCCGACGTGACGACGAGGCCGGACAATCATGTCGCCCACTTTATGGGGGAGCATCCCTGCCGCGAAGATGGAAAAGAGATCGAGCAGATCAAGAATGAAAGCGCCAGGCGCGAGCTCGCGCGTGACGTCGTGGTCGACCACAGGTTCTCGGCGAAGCCGCATGACCCTTATCCGGATTACTACGCCAAGATGACGACGTACGTCACCATCCTGTCCAGCTGTGCCCAGGTCATCCAGCCCGGCGTCACCGCGAAAACCTTCCGGCCCGTCGAGGCCGAGGGGCAGGAGGAAACAGTCTTCAAGTACATCGATACTGCCTCCAGCAGGGCTGAAATAACTTCGGTCACGGAGAAGTTGAGAGCCGTGAAAAAAATCGCAATCGTTGGGCTGGGTGGAACGGGGGCTTACGTCCTGGACCTCGTCGCCAAGACACCCGTTCAGGAGATCCATCTGTTTGACGGAGACACGTTTCTGCAGCACAACGCTTTCAGGTCGCCCGGCGCGCCGTCGATCGAGGAGTTGAAGGCACAGCCGTCGAAGGCCGCCTACTTCAGGGACATTTACGCGAAGATGCGCAATGGCATCGTCGCCCACGAGGCCTATGTCGGGGCGGAGAATGTTGACCAACTGCAAGACATGACCTTCGTTTTTCTTTGCCTCGAAGGCCTCGCGAAAAAACTGATCGTCGAAAAGCTGGGGGCTTTCGGCATCCCATTTGTCGACACCGGGATGGGTGTCTACCTGACAGAAGGCTCGCTAGGCGGCATCCTACGGGTCACGGCGAGCACGCCGGCGCAGCGCGACCATGCGCGAAAAAGGATTTCTTTCTCGGACGACGCCGACCGCAATGAGTATGACGTCAACATCCAGATCGCTGACCTGAACGCTCTCAACGCCGCCTTGGCGGTCATCAAATGGAAGAAGCTGTTTGGCTTCTACCAGGACCTCGATCATGAGCACCACAGTACCTACACCATCGGCGGCAACATGCTCCTCAACGAAGATCGCCAGCCATGAGGCGGGGAAAAACCCTCACGCATGAATTCGTCGAATTCATCCCTGACGTTCTGAAGGATGAAACGCTCTATGTGTCCATGCAATACGCGACCGCGGTGCACAAGTGTTGCTGCGGATGCGGAAAAGAAGTCGTTACCCCGCTCAGTCCCACGGATTGGAAGCTCATTTTTGACGGCAGGACGATTTCGCTCGTCCCCTCGTTTGGGGCATGG
>JAKAVX010000334.1:0-3555 GCA_021827465.1 Deltaproteobacteria bacterium
GGACTGGCGCGACCATCCCGAACAATTTGGCGCAGGCGATTTTCGCATGGATCGAGAGCGGCTGAGCGCGCGGCTGCCGTCGAACTGCCGGCTGATTCTAGGACTGGTGGAAAAAACGGTACCCGAGTTCCTTGACGGCGTCCTTACCGCGTCGGCTCCGCTGGGTTTCGTCGCCTTCGATCTCGACTATTACTCATCCACGAAACAGGCGATGGCCTTGCTGAGCGATTCTGACGCCGCCAAATATCTCTTCCTGCCGATCTTGTATTTCGACGATATCGTTCTGCCTTACTACTGTGATTGGGCCGGCGAGTTGCTGGCGATTAACGAATTCAACGCCGAACAGCCGATGCGAAAAGTTCAACAGTACCGTTTTCTGCGCTCGCGGCGTTTTTTCAAAAACGCGCGCTGGATCGATCAAATTTTTTTGCTGCACTTGTTCGACCATCCGCGCCTGAATATGCCTCATCGCCCGCGGCAAATGCAGAACGTTTATCTTAACCAGTTGAACCCCTCCTGAGCACAGAAAACCCTGCCACACAGGGCCGCGGCAAACGATAAGGGTCACTTTAGAAGCGGAGAGCGTTGATAATCAGAGAGGATTTGATCGTGCAGCACTTCGTCATCGTCTCGGATTTCAACCCCAGCAACCTGGCCGCGTTGCTTTCACGATCCGACGCTGCCGGCAAGATTGGAACAACCTGTACACCCTTCGGTCAGGTTATGCAGTGCTTGTTGAGTCCCGACCACGCTTGGGTGCCTGCCGACGTCAACGGGGCGATAGTTTGGACCACGCCTCAAGGCGTTTCCCAAGGCTACAAACGGCGCCTTGAGTTCGATTCCGGATCGCTTGAAGAGATCGAAGCGGAGGTTCGTCTATTTGGCAAAGCCGTCATGCGGTTGCCGGACAATATCAGGCACATCTTCGTGCCGACCTGGTCAGCGTTTCATCCGCTGCTCATTCGAAGGGGCCTGCTGGACATGAATCCCGAGATCGGGCTGTCGCTGGCGCTGCTGAAGATGAATCTGGCGCTGCAGGAGACAGTCGCCGGCGACCGGCGGATCCGCTTGTTCGACTCCGCTCGCTGGACCGCCCTATGCGGCGACAAAGGCTACGACCCTCGACTCTGGTATGCAGCCAAGACTCCCTATTCGCTTACGGTCTTCAAACAGGCGGCAGCCGACTTCGCCGCTGCCCTGCGCGGACTGCAAGGAGGCGCTAAAAAACTGCTGGTTCTCGACCTGGACGGGACCCTGTGGGGTGGAACGGTGGGCGACGACGGCTGGCAGAACATTCATCTGGGAGGGCACGACCCGGTTGGCGAAGCGTATCGCGATTTTCAGGCCGCACTGCGCGCTTTGACGCGACGCGGCGTGCTGCTGGGAATTGCCAGCAAGAACGATGAGCGCGTAGCTCTCGAAGCGATGACGTCGCATCCCGAAATGATTCTGCGGCCGGAGCACTTTGCTGGCTGGCGAATCAACTGGGATGACAAAGCGCGCAATATCGCCGAACTGATCGGCGAGCTGAACCTGAGTTTGGATGCGGCGGTTTTTATAGACGACAACCCGGTCGAACGGGATCGCATACGACAGGCGCTACCCGCTGTGCTGGTGCCCGAATGGCCGGCCAACCCGGCGTACTATTGTTCCGCGTTGGGGGCGCTCGACTGCTTCGACATGCCTCTCGTCAGCACCGAAGACCGCGATCGGACGACTATGTATGTTGCGGAGCGAGACCGAAAGCGATCACGGCAAGACGCGCTCAGTCTGGATGATTGGCTACGGGGTCTGGAATTGACGATGGAGGTCGAGCCGCTGGGCGAGGCCAATTTACCGCGAGCCGTTCAACTGCTGAACAAGACGAATCAGCTCAACCTCAGTACGCGGCGCCTATCCGCGACTGAATTAATGCAATGGGCAGAACAACCGGATCATCTGGTATTGGTTTTCAAAGTAACCGACAGATTCGGCGATTATGGGCTGGTCGGGATCGGGAGCCTGATGGTCGATCGCGCGGACGCAAGTGCGCGCGTGGTCGATTTCCTGCTGAGCTGCCGGGTTTTTGGGCGCAAGATAGAGGAGGCGATGTTCCGGGTTTTGGAAACCAGCGCGCAGGCGCTCGGCGCCTCGCAACTGGTGGCCGAATATCGCGCTACACCCAAAAACGTTCCGTGTCTCACGATGCTCCAGAACTCGCAATTGATACATCGATCCGGCGAGGACTGTTTTATCGCGATACTGCCGAGTGAGCGGGCGTTTCCTGATTGCGTCAGACTCAAGTGGAACAACCGTCCGCTCGCTGCCACTTTGGGCTCGACAACATGAACACCAACTCGTCTTCACTCGACAGGATTTTTTGAGGTGAGTCGTGGCACAAACAATCAGCCGCAAGCCGCTGCTCACTCGTGTTGCGAATCGGATCCTGCATAGCCTCGCCCGCGTCTGCCCCGGCAGCTACAGCGTCAGGCCGCGCCTGCATCGTTGGCGTGGTGTCAAGATCGGCAGCCATGTTTTTATCGGCGAGGAGGTTTACCTGGAAAACGAATATCCCGAGTGCATCGAAATCGGGGATGGATGCGAAATCGGCCTCCGCACAGTGATCATGGCGCATCTGCGCGGCCCTGGCCGGGTGATTATCAAGCCTAATGTTTGGATCGGTCCTTGTTGCCTGATTGCAGGGCCCAATGGCCGGGTTCTGACCATCGGAGAAGGCGCTGTGATCGGCGGTGGCTCGGTGATCACCGCTGACGTTCCGGACAAGGCCTTTGTCAAAGCGTCCGCCTCTGTTCCCGTTGCGGTGGCTAATGTGCCCCTAGCAACTGCAACGTACCAGGAATTCATGCGCGGACTCAGGCCGCTGCGCAATCATAAGAAGGAGCCGTCCGGACAACCAGCAGGCGTAGCCACGGATGGGAAGGCATAACGTTTTGGAACTTCAAAAGCTCAAGTCCGACAAAGAGAGATCGGGTAGCGATGAGGATCGCGTGGAAACCGCCGTGTTTCGCGCGATCGACACTCTCAACGAAACGCTTGCACCAACGCAGCAGATCAGAAAGGCCCGCGATACCGTATTGGTGGATACCGCGGGCAGTCTTGATTCGATGGCCGTGGTTAATCTGATGGTGTTTATCGAAGACGAATTAGCGCAAAGCCTGGGACTTGAACTGGATTTGACCGGCACAGATGCGTTCGGGCAGCAAGACCTTAAAACCGTCGGCTCCGTCATCGACGCGCTATGTCGCAAACTGCGCGAATAGCACAGACTCTAGCGCGACAGCGATATTACCGGGGCCTGCGGTCATCCGTTCCGCAATAAGCAGCAACTGTAATTGTGATAGGCAGCGCTCAATGGTAAGCGCTAAGATGCGCGGTCAGATCGAGCGCGAGCGGGCGCCATCGCGCAGCGCGCAAGTCCGCGGCGCCCGGTTCTTGCTCCAAAATATGAATTGACCCGAGATCGATGCGCGGCTCCAACACGCCCGCCATTTGGGAGACTACCGCGCGAAGCACGCCGCGATGCGCGACCAGGAGCGCGCTTGCGCCTGAGCGGCT
>JAKAVX010000334.1:3565-4343 GCA_021827465.1 Deltaproteobacteria bacterium
GTCCTGCGCGCCGTGCCATAGCGCAAGCATCCGCGCGGTCCCACGCGCGACGCGTGCTGCGAAAGCCACCCTGCTCTCACCGCCGGGATAGACAAAGTCGGCCGCCAGTCGGTTGGAGTTCCAACGCTGGAACTCCGCGGGATAGCGCTCGGCGATTTCCTCCGCGGTCAGGCCCTCGAACAGCCCGAAATCGACTTCGACGAATTCTTCGATTACCACACTCGCGGCGTGCTCGCCCGCGATGATTCGTGCACCTTCCGCCGCACGGACGAGCGGGCTGGTGAACACGGGGAAAAAGCCGCACCCGCCGTCGTGCACGGCGAGCCATTCGCGCGCTGCCTGCATCTGGCCGCGCCCGAGATCGGATAGCGCCACATCGGTGCGCCCGTAATAGCGGATACTCGAATTGCCCACGGTTTCGCCATGGCGCACCATCACCAACCGCGGTGGATGGTCCATCGGGTCAGGCTTCCGCCCCGCCGTCATCGTCGAGCGGATTGAGCACCAGCCCGGTCAGCAGCTTGGGATAGAAGTAGGTCGATTTCTCGGGCATCACCGCGCCCGCATCGCTGACCGCCTCGACGTCGCCTATAGCCGGCGGATTCATCAAGAAAGCGCCAGTAGCAGTGCTTGGACCGACGGCTCCGACAGCAGCAATCGCGTCGATGGTGTATTCGACCAGGCCGCCTGCCTTCACCTGCTCGCGAGTTATTCCGAAGACCCGTTCAAACACCAGCGCATGCAGTATGCTCACTTCGAGCCGCCGGACGGCTTGCGG
>JAKAVX010000335.1 GCA_021827465.1 Deltaproteobacteria bacterium
AAACACGAGCGTCCCCGACGGGATTTGAACCCGTGTTACCGACGTGAAAGGCCGGTGTCCTAGGCCGAGCTAGACGACGGGGACATGCGAGAGAAGCGCCTTAGACAGACTGCGAATTAGCCTTGCGAGCCTACCAGAGGGAGCCTCGCCGCGGCAAGTATGCCCCCGGAACGCATGCGAAGCAAAGGTATCTCGCCCAGCGCGTGCTTATCCCGAAAATCTCACGGCACCGATGATTTCCGACACCGAGCGCTTCCGGTTCTCCGCAAGAAGCGCGTCTAGTTCGCGATCGATCCTGCCGAGCGCTCCCGCGCCTTCCTTTATCAGCGCCGAGCCGACCTGAACGGCCTTCGCGCCGGTCAGATGCGCCATATAGGCGTCGCGCCCTGTGTTCACTCCTCCCACCGCAACGACATCGAGCATCCCCGCGCTCTCTCTATAAAACGCGTGAACCTGTGAGAGCGCGCGAGCCTCGCCCGCAACCGTCGCGGTCGCGATATCGATATCCAGGTCCTTCGGCAGGTCGTTGGCACAGACCAAAATTCCTACGCCGAGCGACTTCATCTGCTCGGCCATCCGGCGCGGCTCGATCGAAAGACCTCTCGGCGGCAATTTCACCGCGAGCACCGCCCCGGTCGCCTGGCGTACCGCTCCGATCAATGAGTCGAGGCGCTCGATCGAGGCGAACGGGGCAAGCGCTCGCTGAACGTAATCGTCGGCCAGGTTGAGCTCGATTATCTTCACGCCGGCACGATCGAGCGCTTGCGCGACGCTGACAATCTCACTGTCGCTCGCGCCAACCACGCTCGCGACCACTATCTTTCCGCGCGGGCACAGCTCACCCGCGATTGCCGCGAAGTGTTCGACGCCCCTGTTTTTGAGGTTCTCGGGCTCCTCGAGCCCCGCGGCATTGCACGACTTGAAGACCACCGGTCCGGTATGCACCGCGCTCAGTTCGTAGATCTCGCCGCGCTCTGCCGAACGCGGCCCCGACGCGTTCATCACCGAGGACCCAATCGCCACGCCGCCCAAGTTTACCGCTGTGCGATCCATCCGTACTTCCGACCGGCCCTGACGCCCGCGTCGCAAGCGTCAGTTCCAACCCCCGACGATTTGTGCGCCCGACTTCCACGCCGCGGCTGCGACCGCTAGTAATTGAAGATCCGGGAAGTCCCGGCAGCGCGGATTTTCGGAGCAAAACCGAGGGCCGCTTTCCCGGAAGCATGGCGCGATGGAACAGGGTGGACCGATCCTCATAGCGGGCGCGGGCGCGATCGGCTCGGTGATGGGCGGAATGCTGCGCGCCGAAGGGCGCGAAGTCGCGATGCTCGGCCGGCGACCGCATCTCGACGCGATCGCGCGCGGCGGATTGCGCCTGACCGGCCTTTTCGGCGAACGGATCGTCAGCGGATTTACGCTCGCCGAGCGGGCGGATGAACTCAACCGGCGCTTCGGTCTTATCCTGCTCACGGTCAAGAGCTATGACACCGCGGCGATAGCGGCAAAGCTGGCTCAGGTCCTCGCGCCGGGCGGACTCATCGTCTCGATGCAGAACGGAGTCGGAAATATCGAGACGCTGGTCGAGCGCTTCGGCGCGGCGCGCGTGCTGGGCGGAAGAGTGATCTTCGGCGCCGAGATGGAATCGCCGGGCGTGGTGCGCGTCACCGTCTTTGCCGAGCCGGTTGCGGTCGGTCCCGCGCCTTACGTGCAGCGCGAGGAGAGCGCGCCTCTTATCGAACGAGCGCGCGCCGTCGCCGCGATTCTCACCAGCGCCGGAATTCCGACCGACGCGTGCACGGACGTGATGCCGTACCTGTGGACCAAGCTTTTCTACAATGCAGCGTTGAACCCGCTCGGAGCACTGCTCGGACTTCATTATGGAGCGCTCGCCGAGGACCGTGATCTGCGGGCGATAATGGACGACGCAATCGACGAGGCTTTCGCGCTCGCGCGCCGGATGGATGTCGCGCTCCCGTTCAAGGACGCCGGCGCATACCGAACCGTCTTCTATGAGAAGCTGATTCCTTCGACCTTTCATCATCGCCCGACCATGCTCTATGACCTGGAACGCCGCGGACGCACCGACGTCGAGGCGCTCAACGGCAAGGTGGCCGAACTGGCGGAGCGCTTCGGGCTCCAAGCGCCCGTAAACAGGATGCTCACGCGGCTGGTTCGAGCGCGCGAGCGCCTTCAAAAGAAGAGTGAATCGAGCAACACCGATGCCAGCGAAGATTAGCCGGCAGGCGATGGATCGAATCGTTGCGCAGGCCGAACGCGAGTTCCCGTTCGAATGCTGCGGCTTCATTATCGGCGACCCGGCCTCCTGTGAAGTCCGTCCTATAACTAATATCCAGAACCGCAAGCATGCCGAGGATGCAGCCGCTTTTCCACGCGACGCGAGAACCGCCTTCCTGATGGAACCAAAGGAGCATCTCGCGGTCCTGAAGGAGATTGACGAGCGAAAACTCGCGCTCAAGTTCGTCTATCATTCCCATCCCGACCACGACGCCTACTTCTCGGCAACCGACCGCGCGCAGGCCTGCTCGTTCGATCCCGACTATCCCGATTATCCCGACACCGTCTATATCGTGATGTCGGTGCGCGCGGGCAAGTTCGCGCGAGCGGCGGCGTTCGCATGGGACACGGCGCGCAAGGAGTTCGCCGAAACCGAACTCACGATCGAAGGCTGAGCGCCGACGTGGATGCGACCGCGCACGACAACGCCCTGCCCTGTGTCGAGGGCTATTTCGCGATCAATTCGAAGACCGGGTAGCGCGCTGCGATCCCTGTAAACGAATCCGCAGGCGATCCCTTGGGTATCGGAAAGTAGCGCTGCACCGTGGCCGCGAAGCGGTCGAGATATTCCTTTAGCAGCGTCGCGCGCTGTTCGACGAGAACTTCGCGCACGGAGTAGCTCTTGCGCACGCCGCGCCTGACGAGCGAAACCTCGCCCACGATCCGCGCATTACGAACCCAGCTTGTCTCGCCGCGCGGCGCCACCAGGTAGCGGCGGTTCTGATATTCGAGCAGGCTGACCGGCGTCGAGTAGACGTTGCCGGTTCGCCGGCCTCTTACTTCAAGCACGTAGCTATTGCCGAAACCGATGCCAAGACGCAGCAGGATCCCGACCGCGTTGTTCGCCACGCGCTCGAAAGCGCTGGGCCTTAGAAAGTAGGGTTTTTCGGCGTCCATCGACAGAAGCTCCCCGGCATCTTCGCCGCGCAATATCGCGACAATAGCGCGGGCACATCGAAGGCCCAAGCATGACGCGCGCGCCTCTCACAAGGAAGGTTTGACAAATGAACGTTCATTCAACTATTCCGACTCAGGGGAGAATGCGATCGGATAGCCTGCCGGCTCCCGGTCACTATTCGGTTAGCCGACTATGCCCGAGCCGCTAAGGGCGCAGCCGCAGGATGAAGCACTGGTCAAGGCACGGCGCAGGCAGATTTTCCTCGCCGCATGCCGGGTGCTCGCTCGCAAATCCTTTCACGAGGCAACGGTCAAGGAGCTTGCGCTCGAAGCCGGACTCGCCGCCGGCTCAATCTACGTTTATCTGCAGGGCAAGGACGACATCCTTATATTGGTCGCCGAATCGATGGTCGCCGAGCTGGTCGAAAGCCTGCCCGCGATTCGTGCGCGCACCCTGGACGACCCAAGCCGCGAGCTGCTCGAAGTGATGCGCACGGTGCTCGACGTAATCGACCGCTACCGCGAAGCCTTCACCGTGCTCCATCACGAGGTCCGCTACCTCGCGCGCCGTCCCGAGTATCGCACGGCCCTCGACCGGATCGTCGATCAATATTTCTCCGCGGTCGCCGACGCGCTCGAACACGGCCGGAACGCGGGCGTGATCAAGTTCGAGGACAAGCGAAGCGTGGTCGAGGCGATCCACACGCTGTGCGCGGGATGGGCCACGGGCGCCAACTACCTTCGCAACACCGGGAAGGAAACCTACTGGCGTGAAATCTCGGCACTCGTCGAGGGCCGCTTCTTTGCGCATCGCGAGACTGTTCGCGGCGGCCGCGGAGACTGAGGCCGCACAGGAGACGACATGGCACTGTACGACCGACGCACGATGGATGGCGTTTACAGCGTCCGCCAGAGCGCCAGCTACATCATGAACTATCGTTACGCCGAGGAGCGGATGATGCGGATGCTGGCGGGATGGATCGCGCTTACGCCGCAAATCCCGGTCAAGCTAGAGATGGCGCGCCAGGTTTACGAAGACGCGCTCCATACCGACGCGCTGGGCAAGCGGCTGCCCGAGCTTCGCTCGCAAACGCAGGTCTCGCGTCCTCCCAACGAGGCCTTCGTCGTCTTCATGAAC
>JAKAVX010000336.1 GCA_021827465.1 Deltaproteobacteria bacterium
GTCCGAGATCTTTAGACGTCGTTCGCGATGCTCACTTCGCTCAGAGTTTGTGAAGGAATTGGTTCGGAGGGTTTCGGTTGGGAGGCAGGGTCCGCGTCAGCGGAGTGTAAGAGTTTTGATTAGGCGCCGGGCACGGGCGGGGATCACGATCAGCGCGGTCACAGCCATCGCATCCGGATCGCGCGCGTCAGGTTGTAGGCAAGCGCCGACCAGAGCGCGACGGTGAGCACCTTGTTGAGTCCTCTGAGCAGCAGCCGATCCAGCCCGCGCCAGGTCTTTAAGTCGGCGTTGACGGTCTCGGCGGTGGCGGCGCGCTGGCGGTAAATCTCCTTGCCATCGGCCGAGGCCATGCGCTGCCGATACTCGGCGATCGCCGGCGAGTCGTTGGGCTGTGGACTAAGCGGGTCGATATGGTAGGTGCGGTTCTCGCGCGGCGGCGAGAACACCTCGATGCCGCGCGCGGCCGAGCGTTCCACGCTGGCGAAGTTCATATACCCGCCATCGACCAGATGTTGTTTGGGGATGGCGCCGGTGCGCCGCTCGATCTCCTGCTGCATCGGCTCCAGCTGCCGGCTGTCGGCGCCCGAGTTGGTCGCGCGCACGCCCACGATGATGCGGCTTTCGCTATCGGTGGCGAACTGCAGGTTGTAGGCGGAGGCGAACCCGCCGTCGCCGAGCTTCATCACCCGCGCCTCGGGGTCGGTGCTAGAGGCCCGCACTTCGCCCTTGCGCTGCGGATGGTTCCTGGCCTGCGCCTTGGCCGCGCCCAGCCGCTCGAGTTCGCCGAGCGCCTGTTCGATGCGCTGCTCGCGTTCGCGCGCCGCGCGTTCGCGGGCGGCCCTGGCGCGCGCGTTCGGGCCAGACTCCGGATGTTCGGCCTCGCGGGCCAGCGCCGCCAGATGGGCGCGGGCCTCCTTAAGACAGCGCTCCAGCGTGCGCTTGCGCCGAAACGAACCCGCCCCCGCGCTCGCCCGCACCCGGGTCCCGTCCTGCGCCACCCGGTACAGCTTGAGCAGCCGCTTGTGCATCAGCACCGCCAGCACCTCGCTCAGCAGCTCGTCCAGCGCCGCGCCCGACCCGCTCCGGAAGTCGCTCAGGGTGTGATAGTTCACGCTCACCCCGCCGCAGATCCAGCGATACGCCGCGTGCACCTCGCACAGCCGTTCCAGCTCGCGGGCGCTGTTCACTCCTTCACTTAACCCATACAGCCACAGCGCCAGCAGCAGCCTGGGGTCGGTCGCATCGCGCCCGGCGCTGCCTTCGCGCGCCTTGATCGGGGCGTAAAACCGCCCCAGCTCCATCCCCTCCAGCACCCGCCAGATGGCCCGCGCCGCATGCTCCGGCCCGATCAGCCCGTCGAGATCCTCGGCCCGAAGAATCATCTGCTTGCGATTCGCTTCGCGCACCCGCGCCGCCTCTTCCACCTCTCCACCTCCGCCGCCAACCATCATCCCAGCTCGCGCGAAAAAGGCGATCCTTCAATTCGAAAAATTCACAAACTCTCAGGATGACGGACACGCCGTTCGGTGCGCTCGGGTGGATATGAAAGCTTTCGTTCGGGGAAGGGTCAGGGGTTAGGTGCGATACCGGCGATTTCAGCCGCGGGGCGATGCTCAAAGGGGGGCAGGGCGCGGAAAAAATCTTCCGCGCCCTCGCGCCCCGCGGCGATTTTTCCTCTCTCATTTTCCGCGCGGCAAAGGCGCAGTGATGGCGCAGGCGTTTCGCGCTGAGGACCCTCGCCCGGCGCTCTTTCAACGAGCGCGGCGATTGCCCGTTGGCGACCGCCGCCTCATCAGGGCCGCGGGACGTCCGCGCAAAGCGATGCGTTCGCTTAAAAACGCCGGCCTCGCCCGGTCATCGGGCGAGGGCCTGAAGAAGGCGGTGCGGGAAACCTTGCGGTGAACTCGGAAAAAGCCCGCGGATCAGCGAGCCGCGGAAACATCAGCACAAAAGTGGTTGACCAATCGGCGATGCTATGAAAGACACTGTATCGCGGGGAGGGGCCGTTGGTTCCAAGAGGTTTCCTCCTGTTCAATGCGCACGCTCTAAGCCTTTCCCCGCCTCTTCCTTCCTAGCGTGCGCCGCTCTCGAGCCGGTCCGTGTCCGTGCGGAATCCTGCCGGCACTGCCCCGCGGCCCCGGTGACGCGTTTCGCGCCGTCCTCCTTCCAAAGCGCGAGAGCACAACACGCGGCCGTTCGAATCCTCGCCCGTCCCTGAAGCGGAGAATGTCCCGCGATGTCTGATTCGCTTTCGATCCTGCTCCCGTACCAGCGCCGATGGATGGCGGACGCGGCGCAGGTCAAGGTGTGCGAGAAATCGCGCCGGGTCGGAATCACCTGGACCGAGGCCGCCGATTGCGCGCTTTCGGCCTCGAGTCGCGCCGGGATGGACACCTGGTATATCGGCTACAACCGCGAGATGGCGCTGGAGTTCGTCGAGACCGCCGCAAAATGGGCGCAGCGCTTCAATCGCGCGGCGCGCGCGATCGAAGAAATCGCGGTTACCGACGAGTCGCGCGATATCCAGGCGTACCGGGTGCGCTTCGCTTCGGGCCGCAAGATAGTCGCGCTCTCCTCGCGCCCCTCGAATCTGCGCGGCAAGCAGGGATGCGCGGTGATCGACGAAGCCGCCTTTCACGACGATCTCGCGGGACTGCTCAAGGCCGCGCTCGCCTTTACGATGTGGGGAGGGAGGGTGCGCGTGATTTCGACCCATAACGGCGCCGACAATCCCTTCAACGAACTCGTCACCGATATCCGCGCCGGACGCCGCCCCTATTCGCTCCATCGCGTGACCTTCGACGAGGCGGTCGAGCAGGGCCTTTACCGGAAAATCGCCGCCGAGCGCGGAATCGAATGGAGCGCCGAGGGCGAGGCCCGATGGAAGCGCGAAATCGTTGAGTTCTACGGCGAGAACGCCGACGAGGAACTCGGCTGCGTGCCGCGCGCCTCGGGCGGCGCGTTTTTGTCCTCGGTGATGATCGAAAGCCGGATGCGTGAGGGCGTCCCCGTGATCCGATGGGAAACGCCGGCGGAGTTCGCCGAGCGTCCCGAGGCGACAAGGCGGGCCGAGACCGAAGCGTTTCTGGAAGAGTGCGTCGAACCCGCGCTCGACGCGATGAATCCCGCGCTCGCGACCTGCTTCGGCGAGGACTTCGGGCGGCTCGGCGATCTCACCGTGATATGGGCCCTTCAGATCGGCGCGGATCTCGTGCGCCGCACGCCCTTTGTGATCGAGCTTCGCAACGTTCCGTTCCGCCAGCAGGAACAGATCCTGTTCCATGTCGCGGACCGGATGCCGCGCTTTATCGGCGGCGCGATGGACGCGCGGGGCAACGGCCAGTATCTGGCGGAGACCGCGCGCCAGCGCTACGGCGCGCGTATCGCGCAGGTGATGCTCTCGGTGGAGTGGTACCGCGAGAACATGCCGCGCTTCAAGGCCGCCTTCGAGGACGGCACGGTCGAGCTTCCCCGCGACGCCGACATCCTGCTCGACCATCGCGCGCTCGTCGTCGAGCAGGGCGTGGCGCGAATCGGCGAGCGCCGGATGCGCGGGAGCGACGAGAAGGCGCGCCACGGCGACAGCGCGATCGCGGCGGCGCTGGCGTATTACGCCTCGCGCGCTGACGTGGCGGAAATCGACTACCGGCCGGCGGTTGCGCTCGCGCGCCCGGCGCGCGATCCGTTCGGCGCTCCGCCAGATGAGGACGCGCCGGCGGCGACCCGCCGCGCCCGGCTGTTCGGCCAGGGCGCGTGGTGACGCGCGAAGACAATCGCACCCGCCGTCGTTCCCTCTCCCATTTTTCGACATGGGAGAAGGCGAGGTGACGGACGCGACGGTCGCGGGCAACCTAACCCCTGACCCCTTCCCTGAAGGGAAGGGAAACCGTGTGCCTGGCGTGGGTTGGACGAAAGAGTTCGAGAGCCGATGAGCCGCAGGGTTGTCATTCTGAGCGGAGGCTGCCGGAGCGAAGAATCCGCCGAAGGCGGTTCTATTCAATCATCCCGCTTCGCGGGGACTCTTCGCTGGTGCTCAGGGTGACGGAAAAAAGGCGGGCGCGGTGACATCGCGGCACGAGTGGTATGAGATGCTTCGCTGCGCTCAGCATGACAAGGAGCGCGCGCCCGTTGCGTATCGAAATGAGTATCGGAGGATGATCCGAAATGAGTAGTGCGTGGCGATGGAAATGCGAGGTATGCGCCGACGAGTTCATGCTCTCGCTCGAAAGAATCCCCGCGCCGTGCCGCCGATGCGGCGGCGAGTGGTTCCTGAAAGTCGGCGAAAGCGACGACGATTCCTCGTCCGCTGCCGGGAGCGCG
>JAKAVX010000337.1 GCA_021827465.1 Deltaproteobacteria bacterium
AACGCTTCAGGCTTTTGGCAAGCTCGAAGAACCGCGGAGTCAGATAGCGCCGCCCCCAGTAGAGCTTGTCGATCGTCGAAAGGTACAGACGGTACATCGAGGGAAGAAGCGAATCCGGAATTTCCTCTCCTGCGACGGTCCTGATTTCGATTCCCTGCTCGTCGAGCGCCGCGCGTTCATGGCGCACGGCGGAGCGGCGCTTGTGCTTGAGCCGGTTCAGGTAATCGTCGAATTCGTGAAAGCCGCTGTTGTGCCAGTGGTACTGATAGCCGAGCCGCTCGAGAAAGCCCGCCTGCACGAGCGCCGGGGCTTCATCCTCTTCGAGGAAGTTCACGTGCGCCGATGAGAGCTTGTTCTCCTCGCACAGCTTTGCGATCGCGCGCGCCATGATGGGGATGAGTTTCGCGCGGTCGGCGCCGGGCGCGGTCAAAAATCTCCGCCCCGTGTGCGGCGTGAAGGGAACGCCCACCAGGAGCTTCGGATAGTAGCTGATTCCCGCGTTGTCCGCGGCGTCGGCCCATCCGTGATCGAACACGAATTCGCCCATGCTGTGGCTTTTCAGGTAGACCGGGCAGGCCGCGACTAGCCGATTCGAGGCCTGTTCGCGAAGCGTCAGATGGTACGGCGCCCATCCGGTCTTGCGCGTCGCGCTGGCGGATTCCTCCATCGCGAACAGCCAGTCCCATTCGACGAACGGCGAATCGTCTTCGCCGACCAGAGAGTTCCAATGCTCGCGCGCAATCTTCGAGATCCCCTCGACGACCGCGAGTTCGACCGCATGATCGCTCGCGCCGCGCAAATTCATCGAGATTTCCGTGCCTCCGGATGCATCAGAGACACAATAGCAGAAGCCGGCGCGGCGCGATTCCCGCCCGACGCGGCCCGCGTCGCATACTCCCTACATCCGGCGTGGATTTGCTATCCTATTGGCAGCGGGGTGGGTCGCGAATCCGGGATTACGCGATGGGCGACGAGAGCAGAATTTTTGGACCGGCTGCGCGCACGAACGGCGACGGCCGCGGTGCGGCGGATG
This sequence comes from Deltaproteobacteria bacterium, assembly GCA_021827465.1. The sequence goes on from JAKAVX010000337.1 coordinate 1,034, forward strand.
GCGGCGACGCCGCCACGGAGCGGCGCACCCGGACCAGGGCGAAGACCAAGCGCCCGCCGATGTACAAGGTGATCCTGCTCAACGACGATTACACTCCGATGGAGTTCGTGGTCGACCTGCTGAAAACCGTCTTCCACAAGCCCCACGCGGAAGCGACGCGTATCATGCTCTACGTTCATCAGAACGGGATGGGCATCGCGGGCGTCTATCCCTATGAGATCGCGGAGACGAAGGTTCGCGCTGTCGAGGAGATGGCGCGCGAGGCCGAATATCCGCTCAAATGCGTGATGGAAAGGGAGTAGGAGAGCCGCGCGGCGGCGGCAATCAAAAATGCCATCGGGAAATATCATGCTGAGCCGCGAGTTGCAGGTCACGCTGCAACTGGCCGTTACCGAGGCGGTCAACCGCCGTCACGAGTACGTGTGCCTGGAGCATGTGCTGTACGCGATGCTCCATGACGTGACCACGAGCAACATCCTGCGCCAATGCGGCGCGAACCTCGACGAGCTCAAACGCAGGCTCGCGCGCTACCTCGACGAGAACGTCGAACGGCTGGCGCGCGGAGAGACCGTGATGCCGCGTTACGCGACGGGCGTGCAGCGCGCGCTTCAGCGCGCGGCCCTCCACGTGCAGTCGGCAGGCCGCAACGAGATAAACGGCGGCAACCTGCTGGTCGCGATGTTCCATGAGAACGAATCCGCCGCGCTCATTTTCCTGCAGGAGCAGGGCGTCTCGCGCTTCGACGTGATCAATTTCCTCTCTCATGGCGTTTCCAAGATGGGCGATGACGAGGACCGCGAGACGCACGGTACGGACGACGACGAAACCGACGGCGACGCGGACGCCGACGGCGACGAGGACGGGGAGCGCAAGCTTTCGCCGTCGCGCGCGCTCAAGACCTACGCTACGAACCTGAGCGAGCGCGCTGCGCAGGGAAAGATCGATCCGCTGGTCGGCAGGGAAAGGGAAATCGAGCGCGCGATCCACGTTCTGCTTCGCCGCCGCAAGAACAACCCGGTCTTCGTCGGCGAGGCGGGAGTCGGCAAGACCGCGCTGGCCGAGGGACTCGCGCTGAAGATTCACAAGCGCGAGGTTCCCGAAGCGCTCCATGGCGTCGAGGTTTACGCGCTCGACATGGGCGCGGTGCTCGCGGGCACGCGTTTTCGCGGCGACTTCGAGCAGCGGCTCAAGGCCGTCATCAAGGCGCTCGCCGGCAATTCGAAGCGGATTCTCTTCATCGATGAGATTCACACTATCGTAGGCGCGGGTTCGGCCTCCGGCAGCACGCTCGACGCCTCGAACCTGCTGAAGCCGATGCTCGCCTCGGGCGAACTCAGATGTATCGTCTCGACGACCTACCAGGAGTACAAGCGCTCGTTCGATCGCGACAAGGCGCTCGCGCGCCGCTTCCAGCGTATCGACGTGGTCGAGCCCACCCAGGACGAGGCGGTGCAGATTCTGAACGGGCTCAAGTCCTACTACGAGAAGCATCATAACGTCCGCTACACCGCCGCGGCGATTCGCTCCGCCGTCGAGCTCTCCGCGCGCTACGTCAACGACCGGTACCTGCCCGACAAGGCTATCGATGTGATCGACGAGGCGGGCGTGGCGGCGCATCTGCGCGCCAAGGGCGCGTCGGCGCCCGAGACGGTGGGGCTCCGCGACGTCGAGCGAACGGTGGCCCGGATGGCAAAGATTCCGGAGCGTTCGGTTTCGGCTTCGGATCGCGAGCGGCTTCAGAACCTCGAGGCGGAACTCAAGAAAGTGGTGTTCGGACAGGACTCGGCGATCGAAGCGGTCGCACGTGCGATCAAGCTGTCGCGCTCGGGCCTGGCGCATCCGGACAAGCCGGTCGGCGCGTTTCTGTTCGCCGGCCCGACCGGGGTCGGAAAGACTGAGGTCGCGCGCCAGCTCGCCAAGGTGATGGGCGTCGAGTTCCTGCGCTTCGACATGAGCGAATACATGGAGCGCCATACGGTTTCGCGGCTCATCGGCGCACCTCCCGGATACGTCGGCTTCGACCAGGGCGGGCTTTTGACCGACGCGATCAACAAGACGCCGCATTGCGTGCTCCTGCTCGACGAAATCGAGAAGGCGCATCCCGACCTCTTCAACATCCTGCTCCAGGTGATGGACCATGCGACGCTCACCGACAATAACGGGCGCAAGGCCGACTTCCGAAACGTCGCGCTCGTGATGACGACCAACGCGGGTGCGCAGGAACTGGCGCGCTCGATGATCGGTTTTCGCGGCGACGTGACCGTGGGAAATCCGAAGACCATCATCGATCGCATGTTCAGCCCGGAGTTCCGAAACCGCCTCTCCGCGACAATCGAATTCGGCGCGCTGAGTCCCGCGGTGATGGAACGCGTGGTCGACAAGTTCATCGGCGAGCTTTCCGATCGACTCCGCGCGCAGAAAGTGCGGCTCGAGGTCTCCGACAAAGCGAAGAAGTGGCTCGCCAAAAAGGGACTCGATCCGCGCTTCGGCGCGCGCCCGCTCGGCCGGCTTATCGAGAACGAAATCTCGCGCGTGCTGGCCGACGAGGTCCTGTTCGGGCGGCTGAAGCGCGGAGGGACCGCGCTCGTCGATCTAGACGGCGAGAAGCTCGCATTCTCCTATCGGGAGACGATGGCGTCCAAGCCCGTCCCGGCTGAGTGAGCCGTTCGGCGGATTGCCGGTGCGCGTACGGGGCGTTCGCTATTTCGCGATTATCGTGGGACCGAGCCAGTTCGCGTCGTCGCGCTCGGGATGGTCGATATTGTAATGAAGCCCGCGCGACTCCTTGCGAATCGTCGCCGAGCGCACGATTAGTTCCGCGACCGTCACGAGGTTTCGAAGCTCGATCACATCCGAATCGAGCAGATGGTCCCAGTAGTAGCTGTGGATCTCTTCCTTCAGCAGTTCGAGACGGCGCGTCGCGCGCGCAAGCCGCCGGTCGCTGCGCACGATCCCGACGTAGTTCCACATCAGGCGGCGGATTTCGTCCCAGCTCTGCGTGATGAGCACGCGCTCCTCGCTCCTGATCGCGCGCCCCGGATCCCATTCCGGGAATTCCGGTATCCGCTGCCCGCGCGTCGCGATTAGATCCTCCGCCGCCGAAACCGCCGCGCGCCGGCCCATCACGGCCGCTTCCAGAAGCGAGTTCGAGGCGAGCCGGTTCGCCCCGTGAAGACCCGTCATCGCGACTTCGCCCGCCGCGTAAAGCCGCGCGATAGCGGTGCGCGCGTGAAGGTCGGTGACAACGCCGCCGCACATGTAATGGGCGGCGGGAACCACCGGGATC
>JAKAVX010000338.1 GCA_021827465.1 Deltaproteobacteria bacterium
AACGATGCGTCCGGTCGGTCTCGACGCCGGCCGCTTCGAGCTTTTCGCGTGCGAAACGGCGCGCCATGTCGCGCGCGCCGCGTTGAGTCTCTGTCAGTTCCAGGTCCATCAGGTCGATAAAACACTCCGGCGAATATCGGCTTCAGCCGAAGATCCGCCGAATCCGAGATTAAGCCCTTACTTTTTCTAGCCTAACCCGTTGATTAGGTCGATAGAAAGCGCGCGTGCCGCCGCAACGTCGAAAAGCACGCGGGGGTCATCTGACTTCGCTCGCGGAACTTGTCGCGCTCAGGACGGCAGGAAACGAGGCCGACAGGGAAAAGCGCGGGGCACAAACGTCGGAAGTCAGAGCGCGCCGATGTCTTCGTTCCACAAGTCGGGATTCCGGCGGATGAAATCCCTCATTAACTCTTTGCACTCCGTCAGGTCCAGATTCTCGACCCGGACGGCGTGCGACTCCATGAACTGCCTCGCTCCGGCAAATGTCTCCGCCTCGCCGGCGATTACCCTCTCGATACCAAACTGCACAACCGCGCCGGCGCACAGGTAGCAAGGCATCAGCGTGGAGTAAAGAACCGTGTCCGAGTAGCGGCCGATCCTGCCTGCGTTTTGAAGGCAGTCTATCTCGGCGTGCAGGATAGGGTTTCCCTCCTGAACCCGCTTGTTATGGCCCCTGCCGATGATTTGCCCGTCTTTGACCAGGACGCATCCGATAGGAATACCGCCCTCGCTCAAGCCCCGTTTCGCCTCATCGAGAGCGGCCATCATGAACTTGTCCATCGTGGTTCCCTCTGCTGCCAAATCCACAAGGCGGCGAATTCGCGGCCGGCGGCGCGCGCGCCGAAAGAGTTCGCGGCGCTACTTGTGCCGCCAGACGGGCGGGCGCTTTTCGACGAACGCGGTGGTTCCTTCGACCCGGTCTGCGCTAGCGAAGGTAAGTCCGAAGGATTCCTGCTCGAAGCGGAGCCCCGCGTCTTCCTCCATCGTGAACGACGCGCGCAGCGCGGCCTTTGCCTGGCGAAGCGCGAATGCGGACTTGTTTGCGATCTTCTCGGCGAGCTTGCGCGCCGTGTCCATCAACTGCTCGGGCGCGACGACCTGGCCGACGAGTCCAAGGGCGAGCGCGGTTTTCGCGTCGATCATGTCGCCGGTCATGATAAGTTCGCGCGCCTTCGCCTGGCCGATCCGATGCGGCAGGCGCTGCGTTCCGCCGAAGCCGGGAATAAGGGCGAGGTTGATTTCGGGCTGGCCGAAGCGCGCCTTCTCGCTCGCGATAATAAGGTCGCACGCCATCGCAAGCTCCAGTCCCCCGCCGAGCGCGAAACCATTGACCGCGGCGATAACGGGTATCGGCAGATCCTCGAAGGTCTGCATCACGCGATGGCCCAGGCGCGAGAACTCGAGTCCATCAACCGCGGACATCTTCGCCATCGCGGCGATATCCGCACCCGCGACGAACGCGCGATCGCCCGCGCCCGTCACTATCAGCACGCGGATCGACGGATCGTGGCGCACCTCGCGCAGCACGTGGGCGAGCTGTTCGAGCACCGACCGGTTGAGGGCGTTGAGCGCGGGCGGACGGTTTATCGTAAGGGTCGAGATGGGAGCCTTTTCGAAGAGGACGTCGGTGAGTTCCACAAGAGCTACCTCGCTTTCCAGATGGGCGCGACTCGGAGGTTCCGACTTGCCCCGCGTGATGTCAACAGGATGAAGGAGAGATCGAGTATTTGGCTGGATATCACCCGCGCACGGATTCAAAAGAAAAAGAGGCCGGACTCAGCGTCCGGCCTCTCAGGCGATCGAGGGATTTTTTCCCGTCGGCTAGATGAGGAAAACCGAGCCGTCGGCGCGGCGACCTAGAATCCGCCCGCGGTGCTGAACGATGCCGCCGCAGCGGGAATGAGCTGGTGCCCGCTGCTATTGACGAGCGTGGACCCGGTAGTGACGAGGCGTCCGCTCGCTCCTGCCGCGTACAGGTTGAAGCTTATCCACTTCCCAGTCTCCGTAACGGGTGAACCGCCTTGGGTGCATGTATCTCCGGAGCCGACGGTCAGGATCAGCGATCCAACTCCCTTCGTCAGCGCGTAGGAGACATCGGTGGGATCCGTGAACTGGCATGTCAGGTTGCCGGAGGGATCGGGGTCCTCAAAACTGAGGGTCACATCGAGGGACTTCGCCGTGCCGGTCGTCACTTTTTTCGACACCGGCGTGAGCTGCATCAATCCGCCCAGCGCCATGTGTCCGGCAGAGCCGTCTGTGGAATCGACCATACCGCCCTCGCCGCTGACGAAGCGGACACCGCTCGCCTGGGCGCTTCCCGCGCTCGCAGCGTCAATTTCTCCGGCAATAGCCATGTTGTCGAGCGTATCGCCCGCCCCATCCCTCAGAGTGGACGAGCCGGTGCCAACCATCAGGAGCTTGGAGCCGAGCGCGTAGACGTTGAAGGTTATCGAGTTGCCACTGTTGGATACTGTGTTTAATGGGTTCACCGTCTCGAAGCACGTATCCGACGATGACAGGGTAAGCGTCGCAGTTCCGACCCCATTGGTGATGGAATAGCTCAGGTCCGTCGGGGTGGTAACCGCACAGATAACGTTGTCGACAAGAATTCCGCTGTCGCCATAATTGTCGTGATACGCGATCGTTAGATTAAGCGAGGTCGCGCCGCCCTTGTTGTTCAGGACAGCGAGCCCACCAATCGCGATATGCCCGGTGTCGCCATTATAGTCGATTACGCCGCCCTGCGCGGTGACAATCTTCGGTCCGGCCACTCCGGCGCGTGCGATACCTGCGCCTGCAAGCGCCATAACTGGAATCGTTAAAATCAGTTCGATCGTTATACGACGGACGGTCTGCCAAGCTGTTTCACGCATCATCCGCTTCCTCCTTTTCACTTCCGTATGATTGAATTTTGTTCCCTAAGGTAATCACAGCAAAATTGAGATTTTCGCGTAACACGTCGGCTAGTTAAAAGCAATTATGCGTGGCCGGGTCAATGACTGGGATGGCCGAGACGGGCATTCCCCGGGCGCAGGCTCAGTATTCGGGCTTGAAGTCGAAGCGGTGGATCGCCTCGATGAAGCGGATAGTGCGCGTCTTCGAGCGCATCACGACGCTGTTGGTGCGCGCGCCGCCCGAGAAAAACCGCACCCCGTGCAGGTAATCGCCGGTCGTCACGCCGGTCGCGGCGAACATGACGTTGTCGCCCGCCAGTTCGTCGATCGTGTAGCGGCGCTTCAGGTCGAGGATGCCCATCGCGAAGCACGCCTCGGCTTCCTGATCGTTTCGCGGCATGAACCGCGCCTGCATCTCGCCGCCCGCCGAGCGGATCGCGGCCGCGGCGAGCACGCCCTGATGGGCGCCGCCGACGCCGAGCAGCATGTCGATTTCGCTCTCGGGTCGGGTGGTCGCGATTGCGGCGGAAAGGTCGCCGGCGGAGAGCAGCTTGATACCGGCGCCGGCCTTGCGCACTTCGTTGATAAGCTCCTCGTGGCGGGGACGATCGAGGATCGCGACGCGGAGATCCTCGACATAAACGTTCTTCGCCTCGGCGAGCGCCTTAAGGTTGTCGGCGGGCGAGCGATCGAGATCGATCACGCCGACGCCCGCAGACCCGGTCGCGATCTTGTCCATGTACGTATCGGGGCATCGGAGGATCTTGCCGCGCTCCGCCAGCGCAACGCATGAGACCGCGTTCGGCCCGCCCATCGCGCAGATGAACGCGCCTTCGAGCGCGTCGAGGGAGACGTCGACCTGCGGCCCGGAGCCGACGCCGACGATTTCGTTGGTGTAGAGCAGGTCGGTCTCGCCCTCTTCGCCCTCGCCGATGACGATCTTGCCGTCCATGTTGATGGCGTTGAGCGCTTTGCGCATCGCCTCGCAGGCGGCACGGTCGGCCATGCGCTCGTCGCCTTTGCCAATGAACCGGGCCGACGCGAGCGCTGCCGCTTCGGTCGCCCTTACGACTTCCAGGGCAAGGTTCCGATCCATCTGCTTCGCTGCTCCCTGTCAGCTATGCGCCGCGTCGCGCCCGAAGAGGCGCTCGATAAGCCTGAACCCGTGATCGAATCTCACGCCGGTGCGCTCGCCGTCGGCTTCGGTGTAGCGGCGCCCGGCCGCCGATGAATTGCCGAGTTCGCCCGCCGAGAGGATAGCGAACGGAACCGGCTCGGAGGAATGCGTCTTCAGCTTGCTCGGCGTGGCATGGTCGGGCATCAAGAGGATGCGGAAATCGCCCATCGCGGCGAGTCCCTTCAGCATCGGGCCGATGATCAGCTCGTCGATCCGCTCGATCGCCTCTTTTTTCAGATCGGCGGG
>JAKAVX010000339.1 GCA_021827465.1 Deltaproteobacteria bacterium
GGCGAAACTATCTCTTCGGCCTCAGCGGCCTCTATGGAAGCGGACTGCGCGCGGGCTTCGCGAACACCGTCGAATTGCCCGAAAACTGGGAGATCGATCTGTCCGCGCAAAGAAGCTGGCGCGTCCCGCGGATTGGCGACGTCCAAACCCGAGTGGTGCTGATCAACGCTTTCGACCAGGTGAACGAACTGCGCAACGGGACCGGTATCGGCATATTCCTGCCCGCGTACGGGCCACGCCGCGCGATCTATACGGGCGTTACGATTCCGCTGCCGCCGCTCGGGCAGCCAACGGGAACTCCATGAGCGTTTCACGGCAGTTCGAATCCCGATCGTGGTGCGATAGGCCACAGTGTTGCAGGGCGCCTCAACGATCCGCGAGCCTCGCAGCCGCGTGCGCCCTGAGCTATCGTTACGCCGCGCCCGGTCACGGCGCCTGACGATGGCGGAGCAGGACCTGTTCGCGGCGATAGAATTTCTCAAGGCAAGCGGCGAGGAGCTTCTCGCGCGATTCGCGCGAAGCCGTCGCGGCGTGTTGTACGCGGATCTGCGCTTAGAGGTCGTCTTTCGCCGCTCCGCGTCAGCAGCCAACGGCGAGCCGCGGCGCGCCGGCGAGAGCGAGACCGCAGGCTTCGGCATCAGCGTCCATGCGGAACACAACGGCGCGATCGGCCACGGCCAGTGCGGCGCCGAACTGGGGCGTCTTGCGCTCGATCGGCGAAAGCTGACGACGGCGATCCGCGCCGGCCTGAATCGCGCCTTCGAACGGGCGCGTCTTAGTGCCCGCGAGAAATCCGCAGCGCTGAAACATCTGGGCGCGGCGGCGCGCACGCTCGGAAATCGCGGCTTCGCGGCGCGTGCGCCAATCCGCGAGGAAGTCGCCGCGGTGTTTCGCCAGGACCCGCGCACGCTCAGTCCCGATGCGCCAAAGCAACTCGCACTCGACGCCTCGATGGCGGTGCGAGGACTTGGGCGCGAGATCGCTTTCAACACGGTTGCCGCGATGACCGAATTGCGGCGCGAACTCTTCGTCAGCACCGAGGGAAGCCTGATCGCGCAGAGTTTCGCATTTTCCGAGGGCGATTGTTACGTCGTCGCGCAGGGCGGCGCGGGCGGCCATCAGGAGATCTTCGACACGATCGGCCAGCAGCGCGGATTCGAGGTGCTCGCTGAAGGGCATCGCGACGGATTGCTTCCGAGTCCCGATCTCAGAACTTTCTCGCTCGAACTCTCGCAGGAGGCGCGCGAGCTTGCCTCGGCGCCGGTGCTGAAACCGCCCGAGCGCGAGGTCGTCGTCGTAACCGATCCGCACTTCAACGCGCTCCTCGCGCACGAAGTGGTCGGTCATCCTTCCGAGGCCGACCGCGCGCTCAAGATGGAAGCGGCGTACGCGGGACGAAGCTGGTTTCTGCGCTCGATCGACGACACCGAAGTCGGACGAACTATCGGCTCGCCGCTGCTTTCTGCATGCTCCGATCCGACGCTCTACGGCTACGGCCATTACCGCTTCGATCACGAAGGCACGCCCGGTCGGCGCGTGATGCATATCGACCGGGGCGTGTTTTCCGGCTTTATCAATTCGCGCGCGACCGCGGCGGCGCTCGGCGTCGAGCCCAACGGTTCGGCGCGCGCAAGCGAGGTTTATTACGTGCCGCTGATCCGGATGTCGAACACGTTTTTCATGCCCGGCGAGACAGCACCCGAAAAAATCATCGGCGAGGTCGAGCACGGCTACTACGTGGTCGCGCATGCGATTCCGTCGATAGCCGAATCGCGCGAGAACTTCCGGATTTCGGCGCGCCGCGTGTACGAGATCGAAAACGGCAGGGTCGGACGCCTTTACCGCTCGGGAAGCGTGATCGCCGACTCGAAGCGGTTTTTCATGAACGTGGACGCGGTCGGCAACGACCTCAGATTCATCGCGATTCCGAACTGCGGCAAGGGTCAGCCGATGCAGGTCAAGCGAATGTCCAACGGCGGTCCCACGATGCGCTCGCGGGCGCGGCTTGGGGGCGGATGATGCGGCAGCTTGCGGAATTGAAACGTTTCGCGCGTGCGGCCGCCGCGCTCGTATCGCGGGATCTTGAGGTGGGACAATTCGAGATTTACTGCGCGAGCGCCGACCAGCGGATTGCGCGGCTCAATTTCACCTCCGATATCCCCTGCCGCGGGATCGAGGAGATGAAATCGATCGGAGCCGACGGGTTCCAGATACGGATTGCGAAGCGCCGGAATCCGCGCGAGTTCGGCGTCGCGTTCGAGTCAGGCGCTCTCACGCTTGAAGCGGTTCGCGCCGTGCTGGCGCGCGCCCATCGGGCGGCCGTTATCGACCCGTTCTTTCCCGGCTTCGCCAAAGGCGCTCGCGCGGTTCGGCTGGCGCGCGCCGGCCCGGGCGATCTTGCGCGTGCTGGCGATGAGCCGATTGTTGTGGCCGGATGGTCGATCGTGCGGGGCGCGGTCGAGGAATTCGCCCGCAGTGAGGCGGGTGAGATTTCACGTCCGCGTCTTGTCGTGGGCGGCGATTTGGCCGTTCTACACGATCGGATCGCGCTCGCTTCGTCGCACTTCAACGATGTCAGAAGCGACGAAAGCGCGCGCTTCAGTTCGTCGGTCACCGCGCTGATAGAAAGCCTCGATGCCAAGGGCACGGCGTCCGCGATGGGAGGCCGGGTCGCGGAGATGAAGCGTGCCGCGGCGCATCTTGGGCGGGACGCGGTTAATCGCGCACTAACGCTCGCACGCGGCTGCAGGCCCGGCTCCGGAATGTATCGAGTGGTGCTCGGAGCGCAGCCGGTCGCTGAGATTCTCAATTACATGGTGATTGGTTCGCTGACGACGAACGCGTTCCATGCGGCGGACTCGGCCTACCATGAGCGCTTCGGCGCGCAGGTGATGGATTCGCGGCTAAGCCTTGTCGACGACCCCGCGATGCGCGCGGGCGCGTTGCAACGGCGAATCACGTGCGAGGGATTGCCGGCGCGCCGTGTCGTGCTGGTCCGCGACGGGAGGCTCGTTGGCCTGCTCTCGAACTTCTATGACACCCATCGCCTACAGGCCGATGAGGATCGCGCGGAAAAGCTCGGACCCGGCGCTGACGGCGCCACGCCGTTCAAGCCTTTGAGCGGCTATCGGCTGGGCGAGGGCGGTGGCCGAAGCCATGAGCATGCGCCGGCTTCGTCGGGCACCAATGTCGTGATGAAGGCGCGCGGCGGCGTCGCGGACGCCGAGTTGATTCGCGCGGTGGGCGAGGGACTTTACGTCGGACGCGTGTGGTACACGTATCCGATCAACGGGCAGCGCGCGGGCGATTTCACCTGCACGGTGAGCGGCGATTCGTACCTGATAAAGAACGGGAAGCTTGCCGAGCCGCTCGCACCGAACGCTCTGCGTGTCAATTCGAATATCGACAAGGTTTTCAAGCGGGTGCTCGCGGTGGGACACCGATCGCATCCCGCAATCGTGTGGGGCGCGCCGGACGCTTACTACGTGCCGGCGCTGGCTGTCGACATGCTCGAATTCAGCGCGGTCGGCGAGACGCTGCGGTAACCGCCGACGCGCACCGACTGGAAGCCTACGAGGTTTTCTTTCCGTCCTTGTAAACTTCTTCCCAGTTCCTGACTCCATCCGGAGCCCATCGCTTCCACACCCCGTCCTTCTGCCCGTTCCTGTACATGCCCTTCGCAGACATCTGGGCGTTGGTGTACCAGCCGATATGTTCTCCGTCCTGGACGCCGTCCTTGTAATGGTCGATCGACTTTTCCTGGCCGTTCTCGTACCAGAGCGTCCACTTGCCGGTTTGCTTGCCGTCTTTGAAATAGCCCTCGATCATCCTGTTCCCGTTATTCCGAAACAGGAGAAAGATGCCGTCCTTGACCGGCTTGCCGTCGACCTTTTTCTCGCACCAGATTTCCTGTCCCTGCGGCGGCGGCTGGCCCATCAACTGCGCCCCCGGCGGACATATGATTTTATTGGGCCTGCATCCCGCCGCTGCTATCGTAATCGCCATTACGGCAATCGTTCGGCGGAGCAACCTGCTTGCGTCCATCCCGATACTGCTCCGAAAAAACCGGAGCGGGGACGGCCCCGCTCCGCTGCTGAATCATTGTAGAGTAGCACCGAGCCTATGCATTCGAGCCCGTCGACCCGAGCAGGTTGCCGCCGAGCGTCGGATGCCCGATGCGCTTGTCGCCGATCACGTTGACAACCGCGGGCTTACCCGACTTGAGGGCGCGCTCGAGCGCCGGAATTATCTCGTCCGGCGACTCCGCGTGTTCGCCGTGGCATCCCATCTCGGCGAAAATCCTGTCGTAGCGGACCT
>JAKAVX010000340.1 GCA_021827465.1 Deltaproteobacteria bacterium
GTTCTTACCACTGCCTGAAATACGTCTGCGAGGGCCCGGCAAAACTCCATCGAGCCCTCATCTATCATCGATGCGATCGAGCCGGGGTAATGCTCAATCGCGCGCGACCAGTTCTTCAAGCGAATAGCGGGCAAGCCAGTAACGCAGGGTGCTGCGGGGAATTCCGATTCGTCTGGCGGCGCGCGAAATGTTCCCGCTGGTCCCGCGAAGGACGTCCACGGGTTGATCGCGGTAAGGAAGCCATTGCTCCCTGGTCGATGCGGGCGGGCAGCGGGGGATCGCGCCGTCCTGAAGCGGGTGTTTGCAACGCTCTGAAAGTGATCCAGTGTAACGCCGAAAAAGTAATCCACCCTCCGGTTCTGTTTCTGGTCTTTTCTGAGAAAAGATTTTAATCGTCTGGTCTTTCTCTCCGCACGCGTTAGGGGATGCGCGCCGGCGCGTTCCTTGCGCGAGCAGCGTTACTAACGCGCTCGACTATCGTCGGCGTGTGCTGCCTTTTTTCCGCCCCCGCACCCTCCAGCGTCGGCGCCGCGGTTAGGAAACCTCTGCACAAGCTACTTTCGATTTCCGCTCCGAGGCGCGCACAGTCAGTCGTCCGGGATTCCTCGCCGCGGCGGCCACGCGCGCGGGAATGGCAGCTTTTTATCTGCAAATGTGCGGCGAAGTCGCGGTGCGAGGCGGCGTTCCGAGGAACGCGTCCGATCGCGCGGGTCACGGATTTTGCCCAGACGCGTTGTGCGGAGCTTCCCTAGTGCAAGTTGTTGCGCCGCGCTCGATCGATCATTCCCACGCGCATGTGCGGGTTCTTCAACGCTTGCCGGATAAGCGTGTGGGACAGGTCCGTGGCGCTGCGCTGGGGCTTGCGCGAAAGGCGGCCGTGTGCATCGCAGTGATCGGGTATTTTGCTTGTCAATTCTGCACAGAGGGTTGAGGATCGAGTAAAATAGAGAACATGAAGGCGCCATCGCATAGGCTCTCTGTTAGCGCGCGGGCGGATGGCGCGGATTGCTGCCGCTGGCTGTTCGCGGCGCGCGCGGACGGCGCGGAGCGATGCCTGCCTTTTTCAATCTCGTGGAATTTTAAGTCGCGAAGGTCACGAATTTATCATCCCGAGGAGGTTATCGGCGGGCGATACCTGTCGGATTATTGCAGAGCTCATAACGTCGTTTGCGAGACAGCCGCCGACTCGGGATTGGCGGCTCAAAATTGGTGCACAAAAATACCGGTCGAAGCCGCCGAAATCGCGAAATTGGCTAATGATGCCGCGTGGTCGTCGGAACGTCGCGCCGAAAAATTCTCGAAACGAACCCGTCGCGCCGCGCGCCGCTCAACCGGGCAGCGCGTCGTAGTGAACGCCGGTCATCTGCTCGGAGACTGCCCACAGGCGCTTGGCCATTTGAGCGTCGCTCGCGGCGGCGCTGCGGGGAACGCGCTTCGGATACCCCCACATCTCGCCGAGTCCATCGGGGCCGATATAGTCGCCTCCGCGCACGTCGGGCGCCGCGGCTGCGTACAGCGTCGGCAGCGCGCCCATCGCGGCGCTCTGCGCCAAATAGCGATTGGCGACGCGGAACAGCGATTCCATGAATGCCGATCCCTCGAGCTTCGGTCCAGCGGCTTGCAGGTTGGTCGCCGCGTAACCCGGATGGCAGGCGACGGCGATGAGCTTGGCTGCGTGCGCCTCGCTACGGCGCTGGAGTTCGAGCGTGAAGAGCAGGTTGGCGAGCTTGCTCTGCCCGTAGGCGCGCCATTTGGCGTAGCCGTGCTCCCAATTCAGATCGTCGAAGCGGATCGAGCCCATCCGATGCGCTCCGCTGCTGACGTTGACAACGCGCGCGTCCGCCGCGGCGAGCATCGGCTCGAGCAACAACCCGGTCAGCGCAAAGTGGCCCAGATGGTTGGTGCCGAACTGCATCTCGAAACCGTCGGCGGTGCGCGCATACGGGATCGCCATCACGCCGGCGTTGTTGACGAGGATCTCGAGTGTGCGATGTGCGGCGCGAAATCCGGCGGCGAACTCGCGAATCGAGGTGAGGCTGGCGAGATCGAGCGTCCTCGGCTCGGCGATCGCGGCGGGATGGGCCGCCTTGATCTGCGCGACGGCGGCACGCGCCTTGTCGAGGTTGCGGCAGGCGAGGATCACGGCCGCGCCCTTGCGCGCGAGTTGCAGTGCCGCCTCGTAGCCGATTCCACTGTTGCCGCCGGTCACGATGACGGTCTTGCCGGACAGGTCGGGCAGGTTGTCGGCGGTCCATTTGGAATTTGTGGGCATCACGATCCCTCCCTGTCGCGGCGTGCTCGCGGAATCGAGATTATGCTTGCGGATGCCCTGTCGCTACGGTCCGCGGCCAATCGAGCTCGACACCGGCTGCTACAGCAGCCATCCGATCGTCGCCTTCACAAACTGTCCGCTGAGCGTCCCGGGCAATCCGACGCCGACGCCGAAATTGAACTCGAAGCGCGGATCGAGATAGAGGTTGACGCCCGGCACGATGAAGTCCTGCTGCTGGTTGAAGCCGTAGACATTGGTGAACGGACCTTGCTCGCCGTAGTACTCGAGCGACGGTTCGAGCCAATTCCACTTGCCGAACAATCGGTAGCTGATGGCGGCGGCCGGTTCGAACGAGAGTCCCGAGTGAGTACCGGGGCCCGAGAACTGTTTTTCGACAGCGGGATTGCCGACCAGGTAAAAGTGGCCGAGGTAGCCGTCGATGATCGGCATGAATTCGATGTTGAGCGGATCCGTGACGGCGGCCCGGCGCATGTACTGGAACTCGATATTGCCGCCGAGCCTGAACGGCCACGATTCGGTCTGCGGGATACTGAAGTGCGCCTTGGTGCGCGCGCCGGCATATTCGTAGAGTCCCTCGCCGAGTTCGCCAGTGCAGATGTACTGTCCGACTTCGAGCCACGGCAGGAGTCCGTAAGTGAACTCGAAGGTGTTGTGGTACTGATAGATGGGAAGCTCGGTGCGCCCTTTGCCTTGGGCCGCGACGAGGTCGTTGGTGTGCAGCTCGAGCATGAGTTGATTCGCGGGCGTCGTATCGTTGGTGTAGATCTGGATTTCGTAAAAATCGGTCGCGAGGCTCGCGCGAGGCGCAATGACGAGCAACATGGCGAGCGCGACGAGCACGAGGAGCGGGCGGGCTATTATCACGCGGAAACTCACGGCCGACGGCATTCAAGGCGGACGGTCCTCGGGGATTATGCACGCGGCAAGGTCGGCGCGCTAGCACAATCGGGCGCGCTCGGCGTGCGAGGCCGGATTGGATCATGCCGATCGCAGCCTCGTTATGCTATGACGATGCGGAAGCGGTGCGGTGTGCGCGGGTCGCGGAGCATTCTATGGTAATGCTATCGGCCAAGTCGAGTGACGTAGCGCGGCGCCGTCCGGTTCGGATTTGCGATGTTTTGGAAGTTTGCCACGGAGAGCATAATGGATCAGGGCCAATCTCAAACGCATGATTATCTGATTATCAACCGCGTGCAGCTGCTGAACGATTCGGGATGCAGCGCATGCGGCGGCGCTTTCAGCCAGAGTCCGGCCGGCGACAAGGCGCTGGTCGTTACGATCGGAGAGGGCGGGCGCACTTTCATATTCTGCGGCGGATGCGGCGACAACATCATGGGACGAGTTACTTCGGACGAAGTACGCCGGCATTACGTGTGGGATTGGGCGGTGCCGCTGCGCGACGGGCGTGCCGCGCCGCCATCCGCATGATGGCTTAGATTCGCGCCGTCGCGATGTACTCGATCAGGGACAGGCTTGCGAACGCGCCGGCGGCTGGCGTAATCGCGCGGGCAGCGGGACGCGGCGGCCGTCTCCGAGGCGCTCGTTAAGCTGCGCACCACGACCCGGGCCGGAGAGAACGTGATCCCGCCGGTGCTGCGGGCCGTGAAGGTCGGGGTCACGCTGGGAGAGATCGCGGACCTCTGGCGAGAGCTCTTCGGCGAGCAGGGACCGTCGAGGTCGTACTAGTCAGGAGGAGGACGAAACCGTTGCAGCTCGACCATGTGGGTATCGCGGTCGGGGACCTCGCCGCCGCTGTCGATCGGTGGACCCGGCTCCTCGGTCCACCGTACGGCCCGTCCGAGGACGTGCCGTCGAACCGGGTTCGTGCGGTATTCTTCTCTACGGGGTCAGCGCGCGTCGAGCTCGTGAGCCCCCTGGATGCGGACTCGCCCGTGTCGAAGTTCCTCGAGCGGCGCGGGGAAGGGGTCCACCACCTCGCCTTCGCCGTGCCGAGCGTCGACGGGACGCTCTCCGAACTTCACGCCCGCGGGGAGCGGGTCGTGGACCGCGTGGGGCGCC
>JAKAVX010000341.1 GCA_021827465.1 Deltaproteobacteria bacterium
CGGCGGACGCTTCGCGCGCAACGGCCGCGCTTCCTCGAACGCAGCAGCGAGCGAGATTATCGTCGCTTCATCGGTCGGCCTTCCGACGATCTGGAGCCCGAGCGGCAACCCGCTTTTCGCGAATCCCATCGGCACCGAAATCGCAGGCTGGCCGGTCGTGTTGAACGGAAAACAGAACGCGGTCCAGTTGTAGAATTCATACACTCGGCGGCCGAGCTTGTCGGTGAACCACGGATTCGCCGAAGGCATCGTGCCGAGCCTGACTGCCGGCCGCGTCAGCGTGGGCGTCAGCAGCGCGTCGTAAAGCGCGAGTTCCCGGACCAGTTCGCGCGCCGCGTTATGCATCGCGGTCAGCGCCTGGAGATATTGAGCGGCGGTGATCTTCTGGCCGTCCTGCCAGGGCGCTCGTGCAACGGGATCCATCTTGTCGGGATCGGCGACACGGTTGGAGGAAATGCCGGCCACGACGACGACGCCGTAAGCCTCGAGCATCTTCGCGATGTCGATATTGACGCGCTCGACCCGGTGGCCCATCGTGCGGAACGTTTCAAGCGAGGATTCGAAGGCCGCGAGCGTGTCCGTCTCGACCTCGGCGAACGGCGTCTCCGACAGCGCCGCGAGACGAAGCCGCTGCGGGCGCTCGCGGACCGCCTCGGCGAACGGCTTTTTCGGCGGCGCGGCCCAATACGGATCGCCGACCGCCGGACCGGCCATCGCGTCGAGCATCAACGCCGCGTCACGCACCGAGCGCGTCATCGGTCCGATCACGGAGCATCCGCCCCATCCTTCGGCGTGCGACGGCGCATAGGTTATCCGTCCGCGCGAGGTCTTGATGCCCACGATGCCGCAGCATGAGGACGGGATGCGGACCGAACCACCCCCGTCGCTCCCGAGGTGAAGCGGTCCCAATCCGGCGCTGGCCGCAACCGCCGCGCCGCCGCTGCTTCCACCCGCGGTATGCTCGGGATTCCAGGGATTTCGCGCTACGGGACACAGACCGCCTTCGGTGGTCGGCCGCGCGCCGAACTCGGGCGTCGAGGTCTTGCCGAGCATTATCGCGCCCGCGTTTCGAAGACGAACGACAACTTCCGCGTCAGCGGGCGGAATGAAATCGGCATAGTTGGCCGAGCCGAGCGTGGTGCGCACGCCCGCGGTCCAGGTCAGATCCTTGATTGAGCAGGGGATGCCGTAAAGCGGCATCGCGTCCGCCTGCTCGCGCGAAAGCCCTTCGAGCCGTTTGGCTTCGGCAACGGCGCGCTCGGCGGTGACGGTCATGAAGGCGCCGAAGCGGGGGTTGAGCTTCTCGATACGCGCGAGAAAAAAATCCGTGACTTCGCGCGGGGCAAGCTCGCGCCTCAGCAGAAGCTCGCGCAATTCGAACGCCTCGATATACGGGTCGAGCATCATTGATCCTCCCGGCGCTTGCGGCCCAGGTTTCGCCATCGGAAAAAGCGAAATGGTCATCCGCAACCGATCGATTAGTACGAATCCGCGGTCGATCGCAAAGACGCGCCATGTGCCGGCGGCCGGAGGCGGCGTGCTAGACTTGCGCGCGGAGCAGAGCAGGGCGATGGCGGACGAATCTCAACTTTTACTTGAACTTGCCCGTTTCGTCGAACGGATCGCGGCAATCGCGCGCACCGGACTCGCCTTCAAGCCCGACGGCTACGACGCCGAGCGCTACGAAGAGCTTCTCCGGGAAGCCTCGTGCCTGAATGCCGTGCTCTCCGGCGCGGGTGAGGCCGCGGCCAACGAGGTGCGGCGGCGATGGCGCGAGTCGGTGGGCGGCGGATACGACGGTTACGTCACCGCCGCGGTTGGAGTCGGCGCGCTGGTTTTCAACGGCGAGCGGGAAGTTCTGATGATGAAGCGGCCGAACGGGCGATGGTGGTATCCGACCGGGTTCTGCGACGTTGGAATCTCGCCGGCCGAGAACGCGGCCAAGGAAGTGCGCGAGGAGCTCGGGCTTGTCGTGCGTCCGGTGCGCCTGATGGCCGTGATCGACAGCCTCAAGGCGGGATCCGCGGCGCGGCATATCTACTCGATGCTGTTCGAGTGCGAAGTGGAAGGCGGCGAGCTGAGCCCGAATCCGCTTGAAGCGATGGAGGCCGGATTCTATCCGCTCGACGCGCTGCCGAATCCGCTTCATGGCGTCGATCGCAAGTGGATCACGATCGCGCGCCAATTTCGCTTCGAGGGAAGGACCGAGCCGTACTTCGATCCGCTCTGACCCGCCGCGGGCTCAGACCGGCGAGGAGTGCCGCGCCACCTGCGTCGCCATCGCGAACATCACCAGCGCGAAAACAATCGAGACCACGACTGACCAGTGAAAGCTCGTCAGCGAGCAAAAGCTCTGCGGCTGTCCCAGATAAAGCGCGCGCCGAAGCGCTGACATCCCGTAGCTGAGCGGATTCAGCCGCATCGGCCATTCGAGCCACGCCGGAACGCCGGTCTGGGGAAAAAACGCCCCCGAAAGCAGCCAGACCGGGATCAGGATCATGTTCACGATGACGTGAAACCCCTGCGTCGATTCCATCCGCCACGCGATGATGAGCCCGATGCTCGTCAGCGCGAACGCGATAATCGCCATCATCGCGCCCGACACCAGCACCGCCGCCAGCGTCAGATGAATTCCCGCGAACGGAGCAAGCACGAGGAACACGAGACCCTGCACGAGCGCGAGCGTGGTCCCGCCGAGCGCCTGTCCCATCACGACCGTCCCGCGCGACACCGGCGCAACCAGCACTCCCTGCAGGAAGCCTTCGCGCCGGTCCTCGATCGTCGAGACGGTTCCGAAAATCGCCGTGAACAGCAGCACGAGCATGATCACGCCGGGATAGAAGTACTCGGCGTAGTCGGTGCCCTTCGGCATCCCGTTCGGCTGAAACGACGCGGTAAGCCCCGCGCCCAGAACCAGCCAGAAGAGAAGCGGCTGAAGCAGCGCCCCGGTCACCCGGCTCCGCTGCCGCAGGAAGCGGACGATCTCCCGCCACCATAGCGTGCCCGCCTGAAGGATCACTGTGTTCATGACGGGTCTCCCCCTTCTGAAGTGAGAAACTGGTGACCGGTCAGGTGAACGAACACGTCCTCGAGCGTGGGTTTGCCGAACGAGACCGAATCGATCTCGGAGCCGAAGGCATCTACCACCTCGCGCACCAGTTCATGGCCGCGCGGGCGTTCGATGCGAAGGGTGCCGTCGACCAGCGTGCTCGCGAGTTTCAACTGATGCATCAGCTTGCGCTGCAGCATCTCGGGCGCCGGCGCGTGGATGACGACGACGTCGCCGCCGACCTGTGCTTTCAGTTCGCCGGGCGGAGCCGTCGCTATCATCCGGCCCTCGTTCAGGATCGCGATCCGATCGCATCGCTCGGCTTCTTCCATATGATGGGTCGTCAGCACGATAGTGACGCCGTCGCTCTCGCGCAGGTGATGCAGGTAGCCGAAGAACTCGCGCCGCGCGACGGGATCGAGCCCAGTGCTGGGTTCGTCGAGAAGCAGTAGCCGCGGTTCGTGGAGCAGCGCCTTCGCGAGTTCGACCCGCCGTCTGAGTCCGCCCGAGAGCGTCTCCACGCGGTCGGCAGCGCGCGTGGCAAGCCCGAGCCGCTCGAACATCGCGGTCGATCGTTCACGCAGCCGCCGTCCGGAGATTCCGTAGAGATGGCCGTGGTGCGCGAGGTTCTCAGCGACGGTGAGTTTCCCGTCCACGCTCGGATACTGGAAGACCACGCCCATCCGCCGGCGTACTGAAAGCGTTCCCGCGCGAAAGTTGTCGCCGAGAACCCGCACTTCACCCGATTGGATCGGGATGAGCGTGGAAAGCAGGCGGAAGAGCGTCGTCTTTCCGCCGCCGTTGGGACCGAGGAATCCGAAGATTTCCCCGCGCGCAACGGCGAAATTCACGTCGGTAAGCGCCTGACGCCCGGCGCCGTAGAAAAAACTCAAACCGTAGGCTTCCAGCGCGGGAGTCTCGGGCCGTGGCTCAGTCTCGCGCGCTGCGACATTCGACGCGAAAGAAAAGATAGTCATCGTGGGGCAGTGCGTACATTATCGTCCCGCATGCCAGCAGGGGCAACGCTCGCTCCGGCGACGGGGCGCGATTCAGGGGGCACTCAGGCCCGCGGCCGGCTGGCCGTTGGTCTCCGGCAGGCCCATCCGCGCAAGATCGTAACCGCGTTCAAAGGCGCGCGCCCGCTGGTTGCCGGAGCCGTGGTTGTTTTTGACCCCGAAAAAATCGTCGCCGACCAGGCGATAGTAGGTGGCGAGATCCTCGGCGTCGAACCGTATGTTCAACTGCCAGAGCGTGTATCCGG
>JAKAVX010000342.1 GCA_021827465.1 Deltaproteobacteria bacterium
CTCGGACGTGAAATCAGTCCGGCCTCGGCGAGCCGTTCCACTGACGGTCGCATCGCGTCCGGCGGAATCGAAAGATAGAAGATTCGGTTGGGTGGGAGATTGCGCCCGCGCTCGATTTCCTCGAGCCTTTCGCGCAGCCGTTTGAAGCCGTCGGACTGATCTAGTCCCGCGACGTACTCGAGCCTTTGCTCAAAGCTGCGCCAGCATCCCTCCTGCACCTGGAGCCTGGAGAAGACGTTGACCGACTCGCGCGCCGAATTGCGGAACTCCTCGGTCGTCATTTTGGTGCGCGCGAAACCGAGGACCGCGGTCTCGGGCGCAAGCAGGGACGCTCCGCAAAGTTCCAGGTTATACAGGGCGGGAAGCAGCTTGCGCCGGGCAAGATCGCCCGAGGCGCCGAGGATGACCACGGAGCACGGCGGCGCGGGATGGGCTTCGGAAATCGTCAAAGCGGAGGCCATCGCCACGATCTCCTCTCAGGATTTGGAAGCCCGAAGGCAACCGATTGCGATTGTAGGAATTAAGCGGCTGAATTGCGATTGGCGGCCGGCGGCCGAAAAGCGAACTATGGGCAAAGCGTCTGGCGCCATCGTAGCGCTCTTGATACACATTTTCGTTGCGTCCGCATCCAGCGCGCCCGTCTGTTCGAGCGTCTCACGGATGCAATTCCGCCAAGGCGAATTTGTTTATGACCGACTCGACTGCTCGCGCCAAGTCCTCGGGCCTCTGGTTGTGGCTTCCGGTGCTCATCTGGGGCGCGATGATGTTCACGTTTTCCTCTTCGCTGTTCACCGCCTCGAACACCTCGAGAATTATCGAGCCGATTCTCCATTGGCTGCTTCCGGGCGCCGGCGCAGCCACTATCGGGGTGGGTGAGATGCTGGTGCGCAAGGCGGCCCATTTCACCGAGTACTGCGTGCTCTTCTATCTGTTGATAAAGGGTCCGATGGCGGGGCGGCCGTACGTTGCGTTTGCGATTTGCGTCGTGTGGGCGGCGCTCGACGAAACGCATCAGATCTTCGTGCCGGGACGCAGTCCGTCGCCCTACGACGTCGCGCTGGATTCGACCGGGGCGCTTTTCGGCAATTTCCTTAGCGCCGCGATAAGCGAAATTCTTTAGGCCGGCGGTTCGGGCGCCGCCGAAAGCCGGTTCATCCGGTCGAAGAACGCCCGTAAGCCGGGCATCTCGCCCGGTATCGTCTTCTCACCGGTAAAAGTCAGCGAAAAAATCTGCCCGTACAGGGCGAAGTCGGCCAGTCCGATCCGGCCGGTCAGAAACGGCGCGCAGGATAGCTGCTTCTCGAACGGCGAGAGCGCCTCCATCGCGCGATTCCAGTTCGCCTCCTTCTCGGCGACCATCCGATCGCAGAATCCCGCTCCGTACCTGCGGTCGCGAATCAACTTGAAGAACGCCTCGCGGTCGGGACCCTGCCTGCGATAATGCGCAAGCTTGTCGGGAAGTCCCGCGCGCGACAAAACCGGATGGATCTCGTTGTCGACATGGCTGGCGAGCGCAAGATGAAGCCCGCGCTGGCCAGGTGGAAAGATGGTCGGGTCCGGGTAAAGCTCTTCCAGCCGCGCCGCGATCCGATGCGAATCGACGATTGTTTCGCCCGATTCCAGCGTAATCACCGGGACCATGATTTGCCCCGAGGCGGCGAGCAATTCCTTGCGTTCCAGGTAGTCGACCTCGACTATCTCGGCCTCGACGCCCTTGTATTCGAGTAGCTTGCGCACCTTGGCGCAGAACGGGCTTGCGATGAACTGGTAGAGTCGCGACTTCATCGGCGTTCCGGATGCTTCAAAATATTGGCCATCGTGGCAGCGTTCAGTATGCCAAAATTACTGTAGCAATTGTTGAAAATCACGAACGCGCGCCGGACGCCCTTTTTTCCGAGCGCCTTTATCTCCTTGCTGCGGTCCGCCAGTTCCCGCTCCGAATAGAGATACTTGTAGCGCTCGGCGGCGCTGATGTTGCGCTTGAACCATGCTTCGCGATTGCGGCCGTGAAAGCGCACGTAGGCCTCGTCTCCGGTCGCGTCGATAAACGACGGGACGATCGACTTGTCGGCCGGCGCGTCAAGCGAGACGTAGCAGAGCCGATGCTCGTGCAGAAAGCGCATCGTTTCGGCGCGCTTTCGATCCTCGGCGACCCAGCTCGGATGGCGGAATTCGACCGCGACCGACGCGCCCGGCATCCGCGCCGGAAGCGAAGCGAGATACTCGAGATTGTCCGGCTTCATCGTGAAGTAGGGCGGAAACTGGAACAGCACCATCCCGAGCGTGCCGCCCTCCTCGGCCGAGCCCTCGCGAAGCGGCCCGAGCGCGCTCCAGAACATCTGAAAAGCCATGTCGAGAGCCTTTTTCGGCGGACGGCCGAGACGGCGTTCGGCAAGCTGCGCGGCGGTCAGCATCTCCTTGATATTCTTCGGGAGACGCGCGGTTTCCGCCGGATGCTGCGTCAGCCAGGCGAACGCCTTCACGTTGAAGACGAAGCCCGCCGGTGTGCGCTCGCGCCAAAGCTCCGCGTTCCGCTCCGAAGGCAGCGCATAGTACGACGAATCGACCTCGACTGTGTTGAATTGCGAGGCGTAAAAGCGAAGCCGCTCCTCCGCGCTGTTCAGGTGGGCCGGGTAAAACAGGTCCGACTCCACCAGCGTCGGATCGGTCCACGACGCCGTTCCGACCATGAACCCGGTTTGCGCCTCGGCCACGGTGCAGAGGTTAGCATACCGGGACCGCCAATCGCCCCGGCTTTGCGTGATCGTTATTTCGAGAGCGCGCGCAGCACCTGGTCGAGATCGGTGTCCGCCAGCGAGGGCCGGATCACGTCGGCGCCGGAAAGCTCGTCCTCGGGCGCGGAATGCATCAGCGCAAGCACGCGCATCCCGGCCCGCCGCGCGGATTCGACCCCGGCGCGAGTGTCTTCGACCACGAGGCATTCGGAGGGATCGATCGGCGGGCGCTGGCGGAGCATGAATCCGAACCGTCCGAGCGCAAGGATGAAGCCGTCGGGCTCGGGCTTGCCGCGCTCGACGTCTTCGGCCGCGATCACCTCGAAGAAGAGTTCGCGGAGTCTGGCGCGCCCGAGGATCATTTCCGCTTCGGCGCGCAACGTGCCCGTGACGACCATCAGCGGAAACCGCTCGGCGCATCGGCGCACGAAATCCGCCGCGCCCGGATAGAGCACGTCGCGGTTTTCGATCATGTGCTGATAGACGCCGGCTTTGCGTTCGACGAGTTCGCGGATTTTGTCGTCGCCGGCGGGTCGTCCGTTCTCGGCAAGCACCGCCTGGAAGCAGTCGTGATCGTTGTAGCCGATAAGCCGGGAGAAATACTCGTCGCGGGCGAGCTTTATTCCCTCGGCGGCGAGCACTTCGGCAAACGCCGCGTAATGGAGCGGTTCGGTATCGGCAAGAGTGCCGTCGAGGTCGAATATCACGGCGCGAATCATCGCCGGGAAATTTATCGGGCGCGGCGCGCCCGCGAAAGAGCGCCCACGCAAGCGACCCCCCCAGCGTCGGATATTGAGTCAGGCAACGCTCACGCTCTTATCACGCGCAGCCCCAGGTGAGTCTCGAACGGGTCGAAATCGCGATCACAATGAAGGAGCGTATGATTGTGCCGGATGCAGAACGTCGCGATCAGCGCGTCGATCGTCTTGCGCACCGTCACGCCGCGTGCCCGCAAGGTGCGATAGTTTCGTGCCGACGCGATCGCTATTTCCCGCCCGGCCATCGCCCGGAATTCAAGCCTGTCAAGCAGCCAGCGTGCCCGGTTGAATTGAGCCTCGGAGCGAAAACCCTGCAAGACCTCCGCCAGAATGAGGTCTCCGATCAGCAGCCGTTCGGCTCCCAGCAGCCGGTCCAGCAGATCGGTTTCGGGAGTGCCGTGGCCGTTGAAGTAATCGATCCAAACCGAGGTGTCCGCGACGATCACGGCGGCAAATCACCTGTCGCGCCGCATGGCCTCAAGGTCGCCTTCCCACTTAAGCTTGCCGCGGTAGCGCCGGATCGTTTGCTGGCGCTTGAGCGCGACCAGCATCTTGAGGCCGCGCTCGACCGCTTCGCGCTTGGTTTTCGCTCCCGATGCGCGCATAGCGCGCTTCATCAACTTGTCATCGATTACGATATTGGTCCGCATCGCGCTCACTCAATGTGTATACTAGGATGCATGCATACACATGACAAACGCAGGGTCGCCAGGGCTGTCCGCCCTGCCGGTCATCTCCTTGCCGCGGCGGCGGGGGCGAATGTCGTCGATGCGAACCTCGCGCCCCAGGCGTGGGCGCGTAAGGGGTGGA
>JAKAVX010000343.1 GCA_021827465.1 Deltaproteobacteria bacterium
CCGCTCGATCACCTCGTTCGCGCTCTACGGCTTTCCCGAATCGCACGCGGCAAGCTTCGCGCTGATCGCCTACGCGTCGGCCTATCTGAAGCGCCATCATCCGGCGGCCTTCTTCGCCGCCCTGCTCAACTGCTATCCGATGGGCTTTTACCATCCTTCGACCCTGGTGAAGGACGCTGAGCGCCACGGCGTCGCGATTCGTCCGATCGACGTCACACGCTCGAACTGGGAATGCACGCTCGAAGGTGCGGCCTCGTCCGGCGCTTCTATCGACGCGCGCGGCAGAACGCCGCTCGCGCTCAGGCTCGGGCTTCGCTACGTGAGCGGACTTCGCGAGGAAACCGGGCGACGGCTCGAATCGGAACGCGCGCTGAGGCGGTTCGATTCGATAGCCGATCTCGCCGCGCGTGTCAGCCCGAATCGACGCGAGCTCGACGCGCTCGCATGGACTGGCGCGTTCTCGTCGTTCGGCCTCGAACGGCGCGAGGCGCTATGGCAGGCGGCGGCGGTCGAGCGCGATTCGAACAGCCTGCTTGCCGGCGTCGAGCCCGGGAAAAATTCCGCCACGCCGCTTCCCGCGATGAGCGCGATCGAGCATACCGCGGCCGACTACGCTTCGACCGGGCTTACCACCGGTCCGCATCCGATGGCGCATCTGCGACCGCGCCTCAAGGCCGAGGGCGTTCTTGCCGCGGCGGAACTTCCCGATGCGAAGGACGGCGCGTGGGTCAAAACCGCGGGCGTGGTGATCGTCCGTCAGCGGCCGGGCACCGCCAAGGGCTTTCTCTTCATCTCGCTCGAAGACGAAACCGGCATCTCGAACGCGATCGTCACGCCCGACATGTTCCATCGCAACCGCCCGATGCTCCATAGCGCGGCGATTCTCAAGGTCGAAGGATGGCTCCAGAAACAGGACCGCGTGGTCACAGTCCGCGCACGCAAATTCACAAGGCTCACCGCGAGCGGCGAACTCCCGCCCTCGCACGATTTCCACTGACGCCCGCGCGCGCACCGCGCAATCGGACGTGCTAGACTTTACTTGCTCGATCCGACGGGAACTCCAATGGAACCTGCGATTGCCCGCCAGCTTCATCCTTCCGACCGCGCCTTTGTGCGCGAAGCCGTGCGCGCGCTGGAACGGCCGGGCCGTCTTATCGAAATCATCAACACGGTCGCCGGGCGTCCCGTCGAGGCGATAATAAAGCACCTTCCCGATCGCGCCGCAGAGACTCTCAACCGCGCGCTTTATCGCGCTCTCAACCGCGCAATCGAATGGGCCGCCGCGACTCTCGAGCGTCCCGAGGCCGCGCCCGCACGCCCGGAACTCGATACTCCCCTCTCGCACGCGCGCGCCTCCGCGCTTGCGCATACCACCGCCGCGGCGCTGCTCGGCGGCCTGAGCGGCGCGTTCGGAATCGCGCTTATCGCGCTCGAACTGCCGGTGACGACCACCGTGATGCTGCGCTCGATCGCCTCGATCGCGCGCGACATGGGCGCCGATCTCAACGACGCGAAGACCCGCCTCGAATGCGTGTCGGTGTTCAGCTTCGGCGGGCCGTCGCCCGACGACGACGCGACCGATTCGAGCTACCTGACGACGCGTCTTGGACTTGCACTCCTTCTGCGCGACGCGGGAAGTTTTATCGCCGGACGCAGCGCGCAGCAGGTGACGGACGCGATCGCCCGCGGCGCCGCGCCCGAGCTGGCCGATCTGATCGCGCGTATCAGCGCGCGCTTCGGCTACGCGGTCACCGATATCGCCTCGGCCCAGCTCGTGCCGGTCGTGGGTGCGCTCGGCGGCGCCGCGATCAACGCCTGCTTCACCAACTACTTCAACCGGATCGCGGTTTACCATTTCGGAATCCGAAAGCTCGAACGGCTCTACGGCGAGCAGGCGGTCGAGGCCGCCTATCGCGACGAGATGGCGGCGCTTCCGCGCTCCGGTAAATGACGATGTGGCTCCGGGCGCTCGCCACGTCGCTGATCGTTCTGCTGGCTGCATTCTTCCTTCAGTCGTGGTGGATGCCGCGCTCATGGTACCGGACCCTCTTCTATCGCGGTGGAAAGCCCAATCGCGTCACGCGGCGAATCAACGGCGTAGGAGCATGGATGTTTTCGCGCGGAATTTTGCCGCAATTCCTCGTCACTCTTGAGACACGCGGGCGTCTGACCGGCCGCACGCATCGGATTCCCATGGTGGTGGCCGACGTGGCGGGCAATCGCTATATCGTTTCGATGCTGGGCGAGAACGTCGATTGGGTGCGAAATGTTCGGGCGGCGAATGGCGAGGCCGTGCTTCGCTACGGACCGATCGAGAAGGTCAGTCTGCAAGAAATACCGATCGATGAGCGCGCGCCGATACTGAAAGCGTACCTCGCGAGAGCGCCCGGCGCGCGTCCTCACTTCGATATCGACCGGAACGCGCCGCTCACCGATTTCGAGCGCGTTGCGGCTCGTTACCCGGTGTTCCGGGTCCTGCCGCGCGCCGCCAGCGAATCCTAGCTCGGACCGGGTTACTACCGGCGGCGTGCGAGGAAGATCGCGCGCGGCTCTTCGAAATATACGCATTCGACGCGCTCGAAGCCCGCCTCCCGAAGCCATTTCAGATGCGCCTCGATACCGCCCGAAATTGTCGGCAGGTCGAGATCGAGAAATGTTCCGCTTGGCTTGAGCACCGAAAAAATCGCGCGGTGGCACGCCGCGATCAACTCATAACGCCTGAGATTGTGAATCGCGATCGCCGAGACCGCGAGATCGAACGGTCCGCCGACACGCGCGGTCCATTCATCGGTTGCGAGATCGCCGGCCACGAATCGCACGCGCCCTGAGAAATCCTCAAGCCGCTCGCGCGCACGAGTCAGCATCGGCTCCGAAAAATCGAGCAGCGTCGCACGCGCGTTCGGAAATGCGCCGAGCACTACTTCCGCAACCAGTCCGTCGCCCGCGCCCACGTCGAGCACTTCGATTTTCGCGCCGACGGCGATACCCGCGTACGCGAGCATCCTGCGCACCACCGCGCGGCGCGACTCACGCTTCAAGTCGGCGGCCAGCCATTCCTCGACATAGCGCTCGGAATGCCAGTCGTGCTCTTCTCGAGGATGCCGCCCGGGATCGTCCGCCATTCGCGTCCCCGCGTCGATTCTTCGGGGAGGATTATAGTCGATTCGTGCGAGCGATTCGCAAGCCGCGTGATTTGCAGAGTTACGGCTTCGTCCGGCACCTCATCGGAGCCGCGCCCGCGCTTCGAGGGATTCCGCCGCCGCGCGAAACGCGCCCGCCGCGCGCTCGAAGCTGTCGAACACGACCAGTCCGCGCTCGCGTGCGAGACTCTTCGCGCGGGCGACGATCTCCTCGACGTGGGCCGGATGGAGAATCACCGCGAACGGCTTGCCCGAGCGGCCCGCAAACTCTCCGACCTTGTCGAGCAACGCGGTTATCTCCTCCTCGTGCGCGCCCCATCGCGAGGCCCGAAGTCCGGTGCCGATTTCCAGCACGATCGCGTCGATTACCGGATCGCGTTCGAGAATCCCGAGGATACGTTCAAGATTCCCGAGATGCATTCCGCCGCCGATCGTCCCGCCCGCATCCAGCGGATTGCGGTAGCTGCCGCCGACGATATTGAAGAAACTTTTCAGCTCCTCGTACGAGGAATCTGAGAGCGCCGGGATTTCCAGCCCCGCGCCCGCGAACGTGTCGGTGATCACCACCGATTGCCCGCCGGTCATCGCAACCAGTCCCATCCGCCGCCCCGCAAGCGGTTTGCCGCGCGCGACGAGGTCGACCGCGTCGAGCATCGCGTCGAGGCTCTCCACCTGCACCGCGCCCGACTGGCGCATCATCGCGCGCCACATCGCGTCCGGAGTCGCGAGCGAGCCCGTGTGCGAGAAGGTCGCGCGCGCACCCGCCTCGGTCACGCCGCCTTTCCACACCAGCACCGGGATTCGGCGCGCCGCTTTGCGCACGCTCTCGAAGAAGCGCCGTCCGTCGCGCACGCCTTCGATATACATCCCGAGCACGCGAGTCGCCGGGTCG
This sequence comes from Deltaproteobacteria bacterium, assembly GCA_021827465.1. The sequence goes on from JAKAVX010000343.1 coordinate 4,033, forward strand.
CCGGCCATCATGTCGATATAGTCGGCGGCCTCCAGCACCAGCACGTTTCCGATCGACGCGGCCGTGTTGATTTTGATTCCGCGCGCGGGCGCCTGCACGCAGAAATTGATCGTGTGGGTGCCGCTCTGCGAGATGTAGCACACGTCGCCGCCCGCTCCGGTCTTCTCCTCGGGAAAATTGCGCAGCCCAACGGCGGGACTGTAAAGCCCCATGCAATTCGGCCCGACCAGCGCGATATCCGAGCCGAGCGCTATCTCCTTCAGTTCCTG
>JAKAVX010000344.1 GCA_021827465.1 Deltaproteobacteria bacterium
CCCATTCGATGAGCGCTGTTTTCGGCCGAGCGCCGAGAGCGCCCGGCGCGCCAAGAAGTTGCGCGGCTCTACCTCATGCGCCCGCTCCAGGTAGGCGATCGCCGCCGACGTTCTTTCCTCCGCCAGGCACGCGTTGGCGATTTCGATCAGAAGCTGGGCGGTATCGCCGAGGCATTCCCGCGCGCGAACCAACGCCGCGATCGCTTCCCTGCCCTTGCCCATCGGTGCAAGCGCCGCGCCAAGCTCGCGATACGCGGCGCCGTTCAGCGGATCGAGTTCCAGCGCGTCCTTGAGCGTCGCGATCGCGGACCGGTTCATCCCCTTGAGGCGAAGCCCCCTCGCCGCCTCGACCAGCCGCTGCGATTCCTCATGCAACCCTTGAGATTCCACCTCGGCCTCGATCCCGCTGCCCGAAATCGTGACTCGGATCAGCTTTACGCGAAATCCCAGGTAATGCTTTAATTTTTCGACGATCGCCTCTTCGAGATGCTCCGGCGCGGTCAAAAATAACGCGCCGAGCGGGTCGGCCAGATGGTCGTCGCGCCAGATGACCAGGGTCTTTCGCTGTCTCACCGGATGAGCACCCGGAGCCGCGCTAGACGCGCTCGTCGGGATCGAAGAGCTTCTTGTACTCGTCAAGCGCGAAGCGGTCCGTCATCCCGGCGATATAGTCCGCCACCACCCGCGCCAAATCCTCGCCGTCACGCTCGTGACGCGCCAGCACGTGAAGCGGCATCTGACGCGGTTCGCTCATATAGGCGTCGAACAGGCGCGCAAGTACCCTGCCCGCCTTTTCGGTCATGCGCACGACCCGGTAATGGCGGTAAAGCCGCTCGCGCATGATCTGCTTCAGCTCTTCGACCCGCTCGGCCATCGAGGGCGAGAACTCGGCGAGCGCCCTGCCCGCCCGCCTGACGTCCTCGACGCTCGCGATAGCTTCGCGCTCGACCGCGTTGGCGATCGTCGCGACCAGGTCGGTCGCCATCGCGTCGATTATCCGTCTCACCGTCTGATAGCGCCCGACGCGAGGATCCGCGCCTCTTGAAACCTCTTTCGCTTCCGCGTTCGCCTCGCGGTAAAGCATCGAGCGGCCCAGATCGTCGGCAGTCAGCATCCCGGCCTTCGATCCGTCGTCAACGTCGTGCGCCAAATACGCTATTTCGTCGGCGAGATCCACGATCTGCGCTTCCAGGCACGGATGCGTCGAGAGATCGAACTCCTGCGCCGCCGGCCGATCCTGGAAATGCGAGTGCTTGATGATCCCTTCGCGGACTTCGAAGGTCAGGTTGAGGCCGCGAAATTTGGGATAGCGGACTTCTATCCAATCGACGGTCCTTAAGCTCTGCGCGTTGTGGTCGAAGCCGCCGTACGGCTTCATCAGGTCGTCGAGGATACGCTCGCCCGCGTGGCCGAAAGGCGTATGGCCAAGGTCGTGCGCGAGCGCGACCGCCTCGGCCAGTTCCTCGTTGAGGCCGAGCGCGCGCGCCACTGTCCGCGTCACCTGCGCGGCTTCCATCGTATGCGTAAGACGCGTCCGGTAGTAATCGCCCTCGTGATTGACGAAGACCTGGGTCTTGTACTCGAGCCGCCGAAACGCAGCCGAATGGATGATCCTGTCGCGGTCGCGCTGGAAGCACGTGCGCATCGGATGATCGGGCTCGGCGACGCGCCGTCCGCGGCTCTGCCGCGAGAGCATCGCGCACGGCGCAAAAGTGCGCGCTTCGATTTCCTCGAGATCCTGCCTCGTGCGTTGCATCGCCGGCTGAGCGTGGGTTGCGATAATCGGCGATGTTAGCACGGCTGGACGCCGCCTCCGAAGCCCTTCCGCGCGGCTCTCGACAGGCTTTTTGCGCCCGGCGGGATTGCCTATAATTTTCCCTGCGCGGGGCGGTGTGATGAGGACGAGGATGCGAAGCGCACTTCCGCTATGGATCGGAGCGGCGTTGATCAGCGCCGGGCTTTCCGCGTGCTCGACGTTCCGCGCCCCCCAGACTCCAATCGCTGCCATTTCGCCGATTCAGCCGCCGACGCGGTCCCGGCCGATCCTCGGCGTGGCGTCATGGTACGGTCCGGGATTCAACGGGCGTCCGACGGCGAGTGGACAGATCTACAACGAAAATGATTTGACCGCTGCCTCCAGCATAATTCCGCTCGGAAGCCGCGTGATGGTGACCGACCTCGACAACGGCCGCTCCGTTCAGGTCACGATTAACGATCGCGGCCCGTTCGTGAAAGGCCGCAAGATCGATCTCTCGCACAAGGCCGCGCAGGCGATCGGGATGATCGGGCCGGGCACCGCGCCGGTCCGGATCGACATGATGAGCGCGCCCGCGGGGAGCCGTCCCATCGGTGCCGCGCCGCGTTACTTCATACAGGTCGGCTCGTTTTCCCTTGCGTCGAATGCGCATCGGATGGCCCGTCAGTTGTCGCGCTATTGGACCGACGTCAGCGTCGATCGCGTCGAGACCGGAAGGCGCTTCTTCTATCGGGTCAGAATGGGCTCGTTCGCGACGCGGCGCGAGGCCGGCCATCGCGCGCGAGAGGCGACGCTGCTCGGCTACCCGATCATAATCGTCAGCGAATGAGCCTTATGCAGTTCGCTCCACGACTGCGCGATGCTCTATTCGGTCTTCCGATTCGGCTAATCTGGTAGCACGATGGTTCCCGCAAACCGGCCGCCGTGCCGCAAGCCGCTTCGCCTCGTCACGCTTGTCCTCGCGATCGCGTTCGCGGGATGCGCCTACTCGATAGTCAGCGCCGGGCAGATAAACCAGGCCGAGGTCAAACAGGTAAAAAGCGAGATTCAGGACATTCGGCAGCTATCGTTCAAGCGGCCGGTTCCGATGGTGGTGCGGACGCCCGACGAAGTGCGAAAGATTCTCATCGCGGAACTGAAGCGCGACTACACCGCCGAGCAATTGAGCGCCGACGGCGCGGCGGGCGCGATGCTTGGGCTTTATCCGCGCGGAATCGATCTCGAGGCAGCGACTGTCAAGCTGCTCGAGAGCCAGGTCGCGGCGTTTTACGATCCACATACCCACCAGATGGTAATGGTCGAGGGCGCGCTCAAGGTCGGTTTCTTCAAGAGCGCCGCGGAGTTCGCGATGCAGCGCGATGTGGTGGGCGAGATGCTCCTTGCGCACGAACTGACCCACGCGCTCCAGGACCAGAACTTCGCCCTCGGGAAGAAAATCGACTCGATGCGCGACGATGGCGACCGCGCGCTCGCGCTCAAGGCGGTCGCGGAGGGCGACGCGACGCTCGCCGGCTTCGCATGCGTGGTGGGCAGGATGGACGACTCGATCGCCTCGCTCATCACCGGAAGCCTCGCGAAACTGCCGGCGATTTTCGCGGCGCAGGCGAAGGGAACGCCCGAGGGTATCGGCGTGCCGCTGATTTTCCAGTACGTGAAGGGAGCGCGCTTCGTCACCGAGGCGTATCGGCGCGGAGGATGGAAGGCGGTGGACAAGCTCTACGCGAATCCGCCCGAATCAACCCAGCAGATTATCGACCCGGCACTCTATTTCGACCATCCGACGCCGCCCGTGAAGGTCGCACTCGCGGGCTACCAGCCGATTCTCAGGGGATGGAAGGAACTCGACGGCGATGTTTACGGTGAACTCCTGCTCAAGATTATCCTGCAGCGGAATTTCGGCAAGAACGCGCCCGAAGTCGCACTGGCGCGGCAATGGGCCGGCGACGATCTTGTGGTGCTTGGCCGCGGCGCCGATACGACCGCGATTTGGATGATCGGTTTCAGGAACAACGATTCCGCCGCGCGATTCTCCGCGCTGTACGCGCCGATGCTCGATCGGACGCTCGGCAACGCGACGGCTCATCGCGTGCAAGCGCATGGAAACGCCGTGCTGGTGGTCGTCGGCGACGGAGCGCGGCAATTCAAGGAACTCGCGCCCGCGATCTGGAAGGCGAGCACGATCGGAGGTGTCGCGCCGATGCCGATTACCGAGCTTCAAACGCGCGGCGGCGCGCCGACCGAAGAACTTCCGGCCGCGAACGCCGGATAACGGCGCGGAGCGGGGCTCCGATTGTGCTTACGCGCCAAGCGACTCGCGCGCTCTGGCGATAATCTCGCGATCGCCCTTGTAGCTCGCGCGTTCGAGCGCCTCGTCGATCCCGAACCATCGCGCTTCGTCGATTTCCTCGTCGTGCGCAGAGAGATCGCCGCCGGCCGGTTCCATCAGGAAGTAATAGACGCGCTTGAAGATCCTGATCAGCGGACCGCCGGGAGTGTCGTGCCACGAATAGACGTAGGAGATGTCGCCGACGCGCTCGCCC
>JAKAVX010000345.1 GCA_021827465.1 Deltaproteobacteria bacterium
TGGGTTTTCTCAGCGCGATCGAAGGTGGGATCGGCAGCCTGGTCAAGCGGATCGAGACCAAGGTCGTCACGGTGGCCGAGGATCCGTTCAAGATGGCGGGCGACGTGCTCAAGCTCTCGGCCCGCATGCGGCAAGCGCAGGAAATCTTTGCCGCGACCGGCGGGCTTCATGCGGCGGCGCTCTTCGTCCCGCCGAGCAGTAATGGCGCGCGATCCTGCGCGGGCCAGGAATCGACGCCGCTCGACGACGTAGAACTTAAAGTGTTACGTGAAGATGTCGGGCGTCACAACGCGGTCGACAAAGTTATCGGCTACGCGCTTTTAAACGGCCTTACGCCGCTTGCGCGCTCTCTGATGATGGTGAGTGGACGCTTGAGCTTCGAGATTGTACAGAAGGCCGCGGCGGCCGGAATTCCGATTCTTGCCGCGGTCTCCGCGCCCTCATCGCTGGCAGTAGAACTGGCCGAGGAAGTGGGCGTCACCCTAGTCGGTTTTTTGCGCGAGCGCGGCTTCAACATTTACACGCGCGCCGAGCGCATCGCCATCTGACTTGCGAAACTATTCATCCCAAGCTGCGCCACGCCAAACCGTCACATCAAGAAGACAAAAACTTGCGGAAGAGATTATCCGAGAACGGGAGAGCTGAAAACATCCATATGAAGGTTTTGATCACAGGCGGAGCGGGTTTTATCGGCAGCAACGCGGCGAACCGCTTTATGCAGCGGGGCGACGATGTCGTAGTGATCGACAATCTGTCACGTAAAGGGACGGCGAGAAACCTCGGATGGCTGAGGGGTCAGGGCCGCTTCACGTTCCTGGACATAGACGTACGCGATGCTGCCCGAATCGCCGGCGTGTTTCAGGAACACAGCAACGTTTCATTGATATTGCACTTGGCGGCCCAAACCGCCGTGACCACCTCGGTCTCCGATCCACGGCTGGACTTCGAGGTGAATGCGCTTGGCACCTTCAATATCCTAGAGGGGGCACGCCTTTCGGAAACGTCAGCGCCGTTGATCTACGCTTCGACAAACAAAGTCTATGGAGAGATGGACGACGTCGAAGTCGCCGAAGGGGACGGGCGCTATGCGTATGTTAATCTTCCGGATGGTGTATCCGAGGGCCGGAGCCTCGACTTTCATTCTCCGTACGGTTGCTCCAAGGGAAGCGCCGATCAATACGTACGCGATTACCACAGGATTTACGGTCTTAATACCGTGGTCTTGCGGCAGTCGTGTATTTACGGGCGGCGCCAGTTCGGAGTCGAGGACCAGGGATGGGTTGCCTGGTTTATGATCGCGGCCGAATGCGGGTTCCCGCTTACGATATATGGTGACGGCAAACAAGTCCGGGACGTCCTCTACATTGACGATCTGCTTGATGCCTTCGAAGCGGCTGCGGCCAATATCAAGCGGGCTGCAGGGTCGGTCTATAACATCGGTGGCGGCCCGGATAACGGAATATGCCTGCTTGACCTGCTACGGTTTCTGGAAAGGCGACAAGGCCGCCCCATTGTCTATCGAACCGCGCAGGCGCGTCCTGGCGATCAGCGCGTTTACGTCAGCGATATTCGCCGCGCCCAACGTGAGTTGAGATGGAAGCCGCGGATCGGCTGGGAGCTTGGCCTAGATAAACTCTATGAATGGGTCTGCGCGAATCGCGACGAGTTGCGATGAACGCTGCGCGTCCGTTGCGCGTTCTCCACGTCGGTAAGTTCTACCCGCCCTATTGGGGCGGTATGGAGACCCATCTTGAGACCCTCTGCAGCGAGCTTAAGAACTGCCTGACCGTCGCAGTAGTCGTCGCCAACGATTGCAATCGCAATTCGGAAGAGGTGCTTGACGGAGTGAACGTCGTTCGGATAGCAAAGCTTTTCAGCGTCAAGTCGGCACCCATATGCCCGGCGATGGCGCGCCGGATTCGCCAAACGCCGGCCGACATCGTTCACCTACACCTGCCGAATCCCACTGCGCTCATCGCCTGCTTGATGAGCGGCCGTAAAGAACACCTAATTTTAACCTGGCACAGCGACATCGTTCGCCAAAAACTCTTGTCACGAGCGGTGCGCCCTCTAGAGCATAAGTTCCTGAAAAGTTGCGACGCCTGCATCGCTACCTCACCCAACTATATCGAGTCATCGCCGCTGCTTAAGCAATACGAGGGCAGATGCCGCGTCATTCCCTTTGGGATCCCCATCGAGCGCTTTCGGTCCGGCGATGCGACTACGGTGAGCGCTATCCGGCAACGTTACGGCCCACACATCGTGCTTGGGGTAGGCCGGCTTATTTATTACAAGGGCTTCGAATATGCGATCGCAGCGATGACACGCGTCGACGGCAGACTTCTAATCATAGGTGATGGCCCGCTGCGCCGCCGCCTGGAACGTTACACGCAGGCGCTGGGGATGCGAAACCGAGTTGTTTTTCTCGGCGAAGTTCAGAACCACGAAATCTCTTCGTATTACCACGCGGCTGACGTGTTCGTCCTTCCCTCCGTCGAGCGCAGCGAGGCATTCGGAATCGTTCAATTGGAGGCCATGGCCTGCGGCAAGCCGGTGGTGAACACCCGGCTCGACTCAGGGGTGCCGTTCGTTTCGTTAGATGGGGTCACAGGTATTACGGTGCCGCCCAGCAATGCGGAAGAGTTGGCGGCGGCGATCAATAAACTCCTACGGAATGACGAGCTCCGCGTTAAGTACGGACAAGCTGCCCGCAAACGCGTGCAGGACGAATTCTCGGTAGAGCTTATGGCACGCCGCACCTTGGACTTGTACCATGAAGTCACTTGCCAAAAGAACACGCGCCACGGGCCTATCGAAGCCTACAGGTAGTAGACTTACCTCCGCGATCCAAATAATCGGGTGCTCGCCGTTAAGGTGCGGTCTGCAGCGGCTCGTACACATTGCGCTTCGAAATGGGGCGAGATTGGGGCGATGATGCGGCTCTACTATGCAAATCGGTTGGAGAGCTTGATCGCGCCTCTCGCACAGGCTGTTGCCGAGCAGCAGGCCGTGCGTCCCCTCGAAACCGTGGTTATCGTTGTGCCGGACACCTTGGTACCGGGACCGTTCGGCGACTCGCTCGAATCCTATCGTGCCGTCGAGCAGTTCGTACGGTTTAGGCTTGCCGAACGGCTGGGCGTAGCCGCAAATCTCGACTTCCCGACTTTGCGCGGCTACCTGTCGCGCACCCTCGAGGGGCTCAACCCGAGCCTGCGCGTGCTCGGCCGTCAAGACTTGCAGCTCGCGGTCTTCGAATGCTTGCGCACGCCTGCTTTCAGAGATGATCCCGAGTTGTTGGCGCTCAGCAACGCCGACGCCGCCGCTGCGGCGGACGACCGAGAGCTCGAGAAAAGAACGTTCGAGCTAGCCGCTAAGCTCGGATATTTGTTTCACGAATATGCCGCCACGCGGCGCGCGATGCTGCGCAAATGGCGCGCCGGATCGCCCGTCACAACGACCGAGCCTTATCAACGCCTCGAGCACTGGCAACGCCGACTCTATCTTGCCCTGTTCGACTCCGACGGAGCGCTACGCCCGCAATGGGCGGCGGAGCAAAGCTATCGATGCATGCTTTTGCCCGACGCGCTCGATGCGCTTGAGCCATCGACGCTCAAGTCCGGGCTGCCGCCCGTCCTCCATCTTTTCGGCTGCTCGGACGCTGACCCGATCCTGACGCGCGCGTTGACGGTTCTGAACACGTCCGGCGACCTCCGCGTCTATGCTTTGAACCCGTGTCGCGAATTCTGGGAGAACGTCGCGACCGGACGCGCCGCAGACCTGGAATCGCGCGCGGCGACCGTGCAGGCTGACCCCGAGGCCGATGACGGCGGCGTGAACGGCCTGGAAAAGCTTGGGCTTGATCGCGACGGCGCGGAGCGCGACTGTCCGGCGCTGCGGCTCTGGGCCCGGCCCGGCAGAGAGCTAACGCGCTTGCTCAACGAGCTCTCGGGCTATGACTTCGACTCGCACTTTACCTCGGCCACCGACAACGGCCGGCAAAGCCTGCTGGGCTCGCTTCAGGACAGCATCCTGAACGGGGAGCCGGAGCGCCCCCCAGTCCCGGATGGCGAGCCGGCGCAGCCCTGCGCGAGCATTCGCTTTCTTGCGTGCTCGGGCGCGCGGCGCGAAGTCGAGGTTGTCGCGAACGCGGTCTGGTCGTTCCTGCAGGAGAGCGACGCGATCGCGGCCCCGGGCTCGCCATCGCTTAGGTTCCATGAGATAGCCGTGCTCTTCCCCGATTCCCAGCGTGACCTCTATTTGCCGCATATCGAGGCCTTGTTCGAGCAGAGGTA
>JAKAVX010000346.1 GCA_021827465.1 Deltaproteobacteria bacterium
CTCCGAGTTCCGCAACTATCTCGAACAGAACAACTACCAGATAGAGAATGTCTCGCTCTTCGCCGGTGGCGTGCCGAGCGACTGCTCGGTGCTGGTCTCGCTGGCGCCGCGCAAGGACTTCATGCCGCAGGAACTCGCCGCGCTCGCGAAGTACCTGGCCGGCGGCGGGAAATATGTCGTGTTCCTCGATCCCTACGGTTCGCCGAGCCTCGCCGCTTTCCTGCAGAAGTACTACATGCATTTTACCGAGCGGGTGATAGTCGATCCCGCCTACCGTCTCACCGCCGGCGAGATCCTGACCATGCAGATGCCGCTTTTCTCGAAGACCGATCCGATCACGCGCTCGATGGCGGGAGCGGCGGTGTTCTCGATGTCGCGCGGGGTGGAGATTACCGGAAAGCAGGGCGACAAGGCGCCTGACGGATTGGTGATGTTTCGCGCCGACCGCTTCCTCAAATCCTCGCACGAGAGCTGGGCGTCGGGCGACCCGAAGGCGGTGACGACGGGTATCACGGAGTTCAAGCCCGGACGCGACCTCAAGGGGCCGATCCCGGTCGGCTCGGAGGCCGATTTTGCGGTCAACGGCGACGTGCACGTGCCGATTCAGCAGATGACGCGGATAGTTGGCTTCGGCAGCTCGGCTTTCGCCTCGAACCAGTTCATCGAGATGCTCGGCAATCGTGATCTGGCGGTGAGCGCGGTCAACGAGCTTGCCGGCGACGAGATTCTCATCGCCAGCCGCGAGCGTCTGAACAAGGCGGAAACCGCCGCCTTCTATGTCACCAACGCGCAGGCGACCGGTTCCTTTTACCTCGGCGCGGTCGTCGAACCCTCCATCCTGTTCCTGATTGGACTCGCGGTCTTCGTCCGCAGGAGGTTCTTCGCTTGAGCCCGCGTCACGCGATCGTATTCACGATCCTCATAGCGATACTGCTGCCCTTCTATCACTATTTCGATCGGCCCGGGGTCAAGGTCGCCGCGCTCAAGGCCGACCAGGAGAGCCTGCTAAAGCTTAAAAGCGTCGATTCGATAACCGTGATTCGCGGCAACACGACGATTCAGTATCAAGTGACTGCCGACGGCAAGCATTGGGAAATCGTCCAGCCCGCGGGAAAATTCATTCCGCAGGACCTGATGCAGGCTCTGGCCGCGCTGCTTATCAATGCGAAATCGGTCGAAGTCGTCTCGACCAATCCAAACGATCTCGCTCAGTTCGGACTCAACCAGCCAAGCGGCCAGTTGATAATCAAGAGCGGCGCTCGCAAGCCGATAGATATCTATTTCGGCAGCGAAAATCCGACCGGTACCGCGATCTATGCGCGTATCGAAGGGAATCCCAAGATCTTCCTGCTCGGAAAGAATCTCGAGTACTACCAGACTCTTATGATCCAGTGGGTCGAAGGCAAACAAGGCAAGAACGCCTGAACGAAGCCGCCGATCGACCCGCGCGCCGACGCAGGGTGCATAAGGCAAACGCCACACCTGCGTCTTTCAGCCGGCCGCGATCTCCTTCATCTTCGCCTCGATAGCCGGGGCATCAACGATCCCTTTTTTCGCGAGAATCTTCTCGAGCGCGCCGAGAAAATGCGTGTAGTAGGCGTCCGCCGTCGGCGCGCCGCCTGAGGTTCGTGCGCGGTCCGCGGCTCCGATCTCCTCGATAAGGCACGCGCGGAACTCGTCCCAGTTGCAGATTCCGGCTTCGGTCATCCGGCGCGCGATTGCGAAGGCGCGCGCTTCCCACGGCGCGCCGAACAGCTGCTCCTCGCGCTCGAAGCGCGTCCCCGCCAGCAGCTCTTGCGGTTTCATCGCGAACTCCCCCGCGCGGGCGGAGCGATTTTCGCAACACCGACCATCGAGTCGCGCGTCACCAGCTCCGCGAGTTCCTCTTCGGTCATTCCCGCGGTGCGGCCCGGACGTTCCGGTATCACCATGTAGCGCTGCTCCGCGCTCGCGTCCCACACGCGGATTTCGACGTCGCCGGGAATCTCCAGCCCGAATTCGCGCAGTAGCCCACGCGGATCGCGCACCGCGCGCGAGCGATACGCGAAGCTCTTGTACCATACCGGCGGAAGTCCCAGTACCGGCCACGGATAGCACGAGCATAGCGTGCACACGATCAGGTTGTGCACGCCGGCGGTATTCTCCACGGCCACCAGATGCTCGCCTTCGGGGCCGGCGATACCGAGCTCCGCGACGGCTGCGGTCGCGTCCTCGAGCAGGCGCTTTCGAAACGCCGGGTCGGTCCACGCTTTCGCCACCACGCGGGCGCCATTTCGCGGGCCGACCCGAGTTTCGTAGGTATCGACGATCGCGTCGAGCGCCTGCGGGTCAACCAATCCTTTTTCTTCGAGCAGCGCTTCGAGCGCCTTTACGCGAAGCGCCGCGCCCGTTGGTATCGTTCTGTGACCGTTCTCCGCCATCGATTATCTCCCCTTGCGCCCCGGCCCGGGTTTCCTGCGCGCGCGGCCGGCCGGCGTCTTCGGATCGGGCGCAAGGTAATCTTCCCAGAGATCGACATAGACGCGCTCGTTTTGCGGCGCTCCGGCGTCCCACAGTTCGCTTGCCTTGAATTCAACCGAATAGACGTGCTGGCGACGCGGCGGAGCGCCGTGCGCGTTGGTGTCGGGCAATACGTAAACCCCGTGGTCGCGGCGGATAATGCCGCGATGGGAGCGGGCGTAACGCGCAAGCCGGGTATGGCCGAGCGGGTTCAGATTGCGCGCGACGACCCGGTCGCCGACCCGGAACTTCGCCCTGACGCGCGCCGCTGCCTTGGCGCTCTTCGGCGTTGTCGAACCGGATACCGTCGCGGGCTGGCTTGGCGGATTAGACTCCGCGCCGCGACGCTCCATCTCCTCGCGCGTCACGATGCCCTTTTCCGCGAGCAGCGTCTGAGCCGCGTCGAGCCATCGCTCGTAATACGTCGAGTCGAGATAGCGCGGCGCCGGAATTCGCTCGATCGCATGGCGGAACTCGTCGACGTTGAAATGCCCCCGCCCGACCAGGAAGTTCATAATCGCGAACATCCGGCCTTCCCAATCCGCATGGAAGACCGGCTCGTCCTTCTCGCGCACGACCGGCCCGAATCCGTCCATCCCGCCCATGTCATGTATACCGTTCATCCTGGAATCGTCCTCAGTAGCGAAGCGGAGTGTCGAGCGGTGGCCCGTCGACGAAGCCGCGCACTTCGTAGCCGAGCAACTGGCGGATTCGCGGCGGCGCGGCGTCGACGACTTCCTTGCGCACGCTCGCGATCGAATCTTCCTGCGGGCGAACATAGGCTCGGCCGAAATGCGGTATAAGCGCGGCGCGCCATGCGTCGATGGCAGACGTGTCTTTGTTCATCAGGTTGAACAGGCGCTGCGAGGTGCCGTCGAAGTAAACCCATGCACGCCCCGATTCGCGCTCGCGCGCGCCGAGTTCGAAGAGTCCTCGGCGCAGGCGCTCGACGAAATCGAGCGGGACGACACGTTCCATGACCGTGAATCCCCGCTCCTCGATTTGCGCCAGATGTCGACCGTAGTCGACGGCGATCCGCTCCATCCCGGTCGTTCACCTCATTTAGTGACCGCGATTATCGTAAACGCGAGCGCTTTCGGGCAAGCCCCGATGACGCGGGCGAAATCCGGCGCCGTTCGCACGCCCGTCGCCGGATTTCACTTGAAGCGCCGTTTTCGAGACTGGTAGCCTCGCACGACCAAGCATGCAGGATTCCTCGAAAAGCCGATGGCCCGCCGATCTTAAACTTTTCGCGATTCTCTCGGTCGCATGGGCGCTCGGGCTGGCCGGGCGCGCGGCATCCGGCGCGACCCTGTTCACCCACGTCCCGCTCGAGGCGGTTATCGCCGGGATGAAATTCTATGGCGATGCGGCGCGGATCGTTCTCGGGATCGAGGCCGCGGTCTTCACCGTGTTCGCGGCGGGAATCCTGCTCGAGCGCCGATGGGGCCTGATGCTCGCGCTAGGCTACCTGGCTGAGGTCGTCCTCAGCCACTTCATATTCGTCCTCGCTTACCTCGACGACCTGAGCCAGTCGCTCGACGTGCGGATTGCGGCCGCCGAAGGTCCCGCCGTGGTGCTGCTCCTGCTGTACGTGTGGATCCGTTCGCGCGATCTCCTGCTCGCTGACGACTGAGCGTCCGCGCCCGCCGCGCCGTGTCAGGTGCGCAGCAGGAGCCCGCCGTCGGCCCGGATTCCCGCGCCGGTCACGTAACCCGCTTCCGAGGAAGCGAGAAACAGCGCGACCCGCGCCATGTCCTCGGGCTGACCCAGGCGCTTGAGCGCGGT
>JAKAVX010000347.1 GCA_021827465.1 Deltaproteobacteria bacterium
TTTCCAGTCCGACCAAGCGGCGAAGCGCCGCGTCGCGCTCCCTCGTCTCGCCGAACTCGATTAGCATCGTTGCGCCGAGTCCGCCCGCGGGAGGAAGCAGCTCGTTGTAGGTGTCGATCTCATGCTGCACCGCCTCGGGCTCGGCGATCCTTTCCGCGCGCAGCATCTCCTCGACCTGGTACCAGATGGTCTGTCCGTTCTCGAACAGCAGCGTCACATGCGCGCCGACCGCGAGCCTGCGCCGGCTCCTTGCGTGGATGAAGAGCGGACGAAGGCGCGGACGCACGCGTTCCCAGTCCTCGAAGGAAAGAATTTCTTCTCTGCAGACAGGTTTCATAATTCAAGCCCTGCGGTGCGGGGCCGCGATTGGAGTGATCCGCGGACGAGCAAGCCCGGGCGCGACGCCGGGAGGCTATCGGCCGCCCTCCTCTTTCGGAGGCTCGGGCACTTTGTCGGGAAAGCCGCCATCCTCATAGGCGCGGGCCAGGACTTCGATCGGGTGAAGCGGATGGGTGCCGGTGGCCTGCTCGATCTGGATTGCGGAAAGCGAACAATCCGTGGCCATCACCCTGGCCTCCGCGTTGCGCATCCCGTCGAAGGCCTTCGCCCCGCACTTCATCGAGAGCTCGAAGAACTCCTTCTTCATCGCCCAGGTGCCGTCGTGCGCGCTGCACGCGTCGACGGTGACTATCTCGGCGCCGGGAATGAGGCGCATCAGGTCGCGCGAGCGAAAGCCGATTTGCTGGGCCTTCAGATGGCACGGCACGTGGTACGCCACTCGGCCCGGCGTGCTGACGAAATCGCGATTGAACTTGCCGTCGCGCTTCAGCGTCCAGAGCAGCTCATGGATATCCATGATCGCCGCGGAGAATTCCTTGACCTCGTCGCCGGAAAGCAGCGTCGGGTACTCAAGGCGCATCGTAAGCGAGCAGCTCGGGTTGAGCACGGCGACCTTGTAGCCCTCGCGCACCATCGGCAGCATCGAGGCTATGTTGGCGCGCGCCTGTTCGCGCGCGAACTCGACGTTGCCGCTGTCCAGCGCGGGCATCCCGCAGCAGTTCTGCTTCGGGCACGCCACCGCGCATCGATTTTTCGCGAGCACGCTGACCGCCGCGCGTCCGGGACTCGTGTTGTAGAAGTTCACGAAGCAGGTCGGGAACAGGATCGCCATGGCCGCGGGATTCTCCGGCGCCTCGGGCAGGCCGACCCGCGCAACCCAGTTGGCGAACGTCTCGGCGGCGAAATCGGGAAGCTTCTTGTCGCGATGGATCCCTATCGTCTTCTCCATGACGATGCGCTGGAGCCTATTGTGCGAACCCATGTTGGCAAGCCCGGGCGCGACCGAGCCGAGCCGTCCGAGCAGGTCGGGATTGCCGAGCAGCCGCTCGCGAAGCGGCACGCCCAACTCCTTCGCCTTCACCGCCTTGGCGCGGGCCATCAGGCGTGGAAAGTCGAGCTGAAACTCGTGACCGTCGCGCGGCGTGTACGGGCATCGCACCTCGCACAGTTTGCATCCGAAGCAAAGCTCGATGACCCTGTCATTTTCGGCCGCAGTAAGCTTGCGCACGTCGCCGTCGTTGCGATCCACGGCGCCGAACAGCTCGGGGAACGACGGGCACATGTTAAAGCACAGCCGGCATCCGTGGCAGATGTCGAACACGCGCTCGATTTCCTTGTCGAGACCCGCGCGGTCCCAGTACTTCGGCTCGGTCGTGTTGTACGAAAGACCGTCGGTCGGGCGCGATTCTATACGGCTCATGGAAAGTGTGTCTCCACGAATGCGGCGGGCGGAGCCGCTCCGCGCGCGTCGCGCGAGCAAACGGGTTGCCCGCGGACTCCCGCGATTCAGCTCAAATCAAAATCCAAGGGCCGGCCGGAAACGTTCCAGCCGGCCCAATCATGTCCGTCGCCGGAGCTTACTGCAACGACTCTGCCGCCTTGGCGAAACGTCCCGCGTGCGACTTCTCCGCCTTGGCCAGCGTTTCGAACCAGTCCGCGATTTCGGAGAAACCTTCCTCCCGCGCGGTCTTCGCCATCCCGGGATACATGTCGGTGTATTCGTAGGTCTCGCCGTGAACCGCCGACTTCAGGTTGAGCAGACTGTCGCCGATCGGCTGATCGGTCGCCGGGTCGCCGACGCTCTTGAGATAGTCGAGATGCCCGTGGGCGTGGCCGGTCTCACCCTCGGCGGTGTCGCGGAACAGACCCGCGATTTCGGGCTGGCCCTCGACGTCCGCGACCTTTGCGAAATAAAGGTAGCGGCGATTGGCCTGGCTCTCGCCCGCAAAGGCGTCCTTCAGGTTCTGGTGGGTCTTGGTTCCCTTCAAACTTTTCATTTTCAGCCTCCTCGCCTGTCCTGAAACGGATCCTCTCAGCCGGCCTGCGGGGACGAACCTCGCCTGTGCTTCGCCCGACGCGTGCGGCCCTTGCCTGCGCACTCGGGACAGAGCGCATGGATCTCGAGCGAGCTGCCCAGCACCCTGAAATCGCCGATCTCGCGACGCGCGCTCAGCACGTCGTTCAGTTCGGGAATCTCGACGTCGCGAATCCGCCGGCATCGCACGCAGATCACGTGATGATGCGGCATGACGTTGCCGTCGTAGCGGGCGCTGTCATGAAGCATCGTGACCTTGCGCGCCTCGCCTATCTCGCACAGCGTTTCCAGGGTCCGATGGACCGTCGCGAGCGAGATATGGGGATGCTCGCGGCGAACCGTTTCGTATATCACGTCGGCGCGGGGATGCTCCGCCGAGGCGAGCAGCGCCCTGATGATGGCGAGCCGCTGCGGCGTGACCGCCAGCCCGCCCCTTCGGCATCGCTCGGCAAACTCGGCCAGACGGCGCGCGGCGTAGCCGGCGCGGCGTCCCTCATTGACCAGCTGTAGTTCCATCGATTAGTTGATAATTACTATCATCCGATTTCTATTATCGTCAAGTACCCGGGGGCATCCGAACCGAGACTGCCCGGCGCTTTGGTCGATGGCGCGAATCGCGCGATGATATGGGCGTGCGCATCAACTCCACGGTCGAGGAACGCGCTTATGATACCAGTGGCTTTGACTATCGCGGGCTCCGATTCCAGCGGCGGAGCGGGAATCCAGGCGGATCTCAAGACCTTCGCCGCGTTCGGCGTTTACGGCGCGAGCGTGATCGCCGCGCTGACCGCCCAGAACACGGTCGGCGTGCGCGCGGTCGCTGACCTCGAGCCCGAATTTATCGGCGCGCAAATGGACGCCGTGTGCGACGACATCGAGGTGAGCGCGGTCAAGACCGGGATGCTCTCGAACGCCGCGGTGATCGAGAAAGTCGCGGTGCACGTGCGCGCACAGCGGCTCAAGAACCTCGTCGTCGACCCTGTGATCGTGGCGGCAAGCGGAGACCAGCTTTTGGAGCGAGACGCGGTCAAGATGCTCAAGTATGCGCTGTTCCCGGCGGCGGTACTGATAACTCCGAACATGCGCGAGGCCGAACTCCTCGCAGGATGCGCGGTCAGGGCGGCAGACGACATGCGCGAGGCGGCGCGCCGGCTCGTCACGATGGGCGCGCAGGCGGTCCTGGTGACCGGCGGAGCGCTCGAGGGCGACGCGATCGACGTGTTCTTCGACGGGCGAACGATGCGCGATTTCCGCGCGACGCGAGTCGCGGTCGGACGCGCGCATGGCGCGGGATGCACACTATCGGCGGCGATTGCCGCGTCGCTGGCCCGCGGACAGAGCCTTGGGGACGCGATTGCGCTTGCCAAGCAGTACGTCACTCACGCGCTCGAAACCGCGCCGGAGATCGGACACGGCTCGCGTCCGCTCAACCACCTGGTCGGCTCCTTCCCGGCCGACGTGGCGACGCCGCGCTAGTCCGAGGCGCGATCAACGGACTGGCTTCCCGCGCTTGCTGCCCTTACATTCTATTGCGTGCGCGCGCTGGTCTCGCGGCGCGATGGATGCGGGGAGGTGTGACGCTTGCAGGCTGCTCCGGAAAGCCTCCGGAATAGTGCCATAACTGTAGATGCTGAAGGCGAGGGCGCCGGCCGCAACCGCAAGCCGCTTTTCTGGATCGAAGCGGCGCTCGGGCTGTTCGTGTACGTGCCGGTGATCGCCTTCGTTTTCTATCTCACGGCGCCTTACTGGCGCGCGATTCCCCATCGGCGCCTGGCCGTTACCTGCCTTGCGACAATCGGCGTGTTGATCTTCGTCTTCGTTACCCATCGCGTATGGTGGAACGGGTCGTGTTACGGGTCGCGGTTTTTTACCGACGCGCTTCCGCGGTTCTTTCTGCTCGCGGTGAGATCG
>JAKAVX010000348.1 GCA_021827465.1 Deltaproteobacteria bacterium
TTCATACCGGCCCCCAAGGACACCGCCGGCAAGTATCTCTTTTTCGCCACCCGGCGCGGGATGGTGAAAAAGACCGCGCTCGACGAATATGCCAACGTCCGGTCCAATGGCCTCATCGCGATCAATCTCGAGCAGGGCGACGAACTGGTTGGCGTGCGCATCACCGACGGCAATCAACAGATCGTATTGTCGACGCGCGAGGGTCAGGCGATTCGTTTCAAGGAGGAAGAGGTTCGCGCAATGGGCCGCGCGACTTTCGGCGTGACCGGGATGGAGCTTGACTCGTACAGCATCAAGGATGGCAAGAACGTTACGCTGGTTAACGACGAGATCGTTTCAATTGCGACCTCCCGAGAGGACGAAACCCTGCTGACGGTTTCCGAACTGGGGTTCGGCAAGCGCACCGGCGCCGCCGAGTACCGGCTGACTCATCGCGGCGGCAAAGGCGTCATCACGATGAACGTCACTGAAAGGACCGGCAAGGTTATCAGTGTTCGTCAGGTGGGATCGGATGACCAGGTGGTGCTGATCACCGACGGCGGCAAGGTGATTCGGCTCGACGTCAACACGGTGCGGATCACTGGACGCAACGCTCAGGGCGTGCGGCTGGTCAAGCTGGATACCGGCGAGCATGTGCGTGCAGTGGCTGGATTGGCTGAACCCGAAGAAGTCGGAAACGGCGACCCGTCCAACGGCGCCAACGATGGCGACGAGGAGGTTTAGGAGATCTAGCTAAAGCAAGGGCTTACCTATGAGATAGTAGGTCCTTACGATGGCTGGTTTAGGTTGCTTCGGCTTGCGCGCGAAGGAATAACGGAAGTTGCGCCCTTCGGAAGTTCCGTTTACAGCGACGAGAAGTTTGTCGCCGCGTTTTTTGTGCGGCCAAGCCGGGATCTTGCCGGCAGTGATCGACAATCAAGCCTCGTACATCGCCGGATGTTCAAAAAAATGACGAGCTCATCATTTTTTCAGTAATCAGCAGCACGGAGCATTATCGAAATCGCCATCGTTGGAACTCGACACGCTGACCGGTTTCCAAGTGCCAACAAAACCAGGGAGGCTCTTGGTTTTTTCAGAAGACGTATCCGCGCACGAATTCAGAGCGAAGTTATGCGACGATGGCCTCGATCAAGCTGTTGGGTCCCGCAGGCACGATCCGAGTCACTCGAAACCCGCCCGCGGTGAGAAGGGCGCGATGCTCGCGCTCGGTTCGTTCGCATCCTCCTGGTCCGCGCAACATGTTCAGATCCGACAACACGACGGCCAGGTGCTCTGCTGTAGGCTCCAGCTTCTCAGGTACAACCCGGTCGATCACGGTCAAGCGGCAGCCGGGTTTCAACGCGCGATAGCAGTTTTGCAGGACCAGTGCACAACGTTCATCGCTCCAGTCATGGATGACGTTCTTCAGCACGATCGCGTCGGCGCCGGCAGGCACAGCTTCAAAGAAGTTTCCGCCGATGAACTCGGCTCGTTGCGCAACGCCGGCGGCGGCAAGATTCTGCCCGGCTCTTTCGGCGCAATGCGGCAGATCGAAGACGACACCGCGGATCGATGGATACTTTTTCAGTACCGCGCGCATCAGCTCTCCCACGCCCCCGCCCACGTCCATTAGGGTCGAGACTCCGGAGAAGTCGCACGCGGCGAGCACAGCCGGCATCAAGAGGCGGGTGATCGAGGCCATCCCCTCGTTGAACACGGCAGCATCTTTCGACTCAGCCATTCTTTCGAACCGCTCTTGTCCGAGTCCGGCGAGCTCGTTGCCGGTTTTGCCGGTGCGGATGGAGTCGATCAGTCCGCTCCATCCGGCGCGGAGCATTTCTCCTTCGACGATAACCCAGCCTTTCAACGACCGCTCAGACTTCGCGGCCAGACGACTGCCCATTTCAGTCAATTGGAATACGCCGCCCGCTACTTCGGTGCAGATTCGCAACACCACCAGCGCGCGCATGAGCCGCAGCAGCGATGGCTGATGAGTCTCAGTGAGACGCGCCAATTCGTCGGACGTCTTTGGACGGTCAAAAAGGAGATCAGCAAGACCCAGTTTGGCGGCTGTGTAAATGATCGCGGTAACACGATGACCCGCCGCCAGACTTAGAAGCGCGTTTGCGGACCCTTTGCTTGCCATAGGGAACCTCCCGGCTGCGCGACAACCGACGACTTGTGATTCAGGCTGCCGTCCAGGCACAACGTGCAGCGGATCACATTCTCGATCGTCCGCACTGCGTATAGCGATTTGGCGGGCCCGCGCACCGCTCGGGCACCCGCCATGGTCAACGATTCAGCCCTCGGAAATCATGGCTGCGTCGTTGAGTGACGGCAATCAGCGCGCGGCCGAACTCTTGTCTTTGGTTTTTTTTGTTGCAAGAGAATCATGATCGGTCTGCATGGAAACGGACAACCAAAGACGAGAGGATTTGGTCAGCTTCTATGCGATATTGGACAACCTCGAGAAGAATATCGGCGGCGCGCGAAAGCTCGCTGATTGCGCCGGCCGGTTAGCTTGGCCAAAGAGAGGCGTCTATTTCTTTCGCGAGTCCGATCAACACCGCACCGAAACGGGGGCCGGTCCCCGGATCGTCAGGGTAGGAACTCACGCCCTGAAAACCGCATCTACTACCGAGCTCTGGACCAGGTTGTCGCAGCACAAAGGCCAGCAGTCCACGGGCGGAGGCAATCACAGAGCCTCGATCTTCAGGCTTCTTGTTGGCGCGGCTCTGATCAGAAGGGACGGGTTAGATTGTCCGACCTGGGGCATTGGCAACACAGCCAGCCGCGACGTGAGAGATAAAGAGCGCCCTCTGGAGCGCGAAGTAAGCAAACTTATCGGTAACATGCCGTTTTTGTGGCTCTCGATCGAGGACGACGCCGGACCGCAAAGCTTGCGCGGCTACATTGAGAGGAACTCGATAGCGCTCCTGAGCAACTACGATAAGTCTGCGCTCGACCTACCCTCCCAGACTTGGCTCGGCCATTACTCCCGCAGCGAGCGCGTGCGAAAATCCGGCCTCTGGAACCAAAATCACGTCGGTGAACTTTATGCCCCGATGTTCCTGAAAGAACTCGGCCAGCTGATAGCTGCGACCGACGTCGCATCATGATCATCGTCATTCAATGCGCTGCAGGCAAAAGGCCGGGAGCGGGGTATCTCGTTTCGGCGAGCGGGAAGCCGGTCGTCTTCGTCGCTCAGCCGCTCCTTGCCCCCGCCGACCCCGCTCGCGAATATGCCCGCCCCGATGGCCCGTCCCTAACAGGACTTTCGTGGCGAAATGTGCTCTTGAGCTATAACGAAACGGAAAAGACCGATAATCCTCTCGGGCTTTATCCCGCCTATCGGCTCTACGACAATTTAATCTACGAACGCCTCGTCGAGCACTTCGGTCTCCGCAACGTCTACATCCTCTCGGCAGGATGGGGCTTGATTGCGGCGGACTTTCTGACGCCTTATTACGACATCACGTTTACCCGGATGGCGAAAGCTTACAAACGCCGGAGAGCGACCGATCTATACCACGATTTTCGCATGCTGCCAGACGACACGACTGACGAAGTCTTTTTCTTTGGCGGCCAGGACTATCTTCCACTATTCTCATCGCTGACGGAGTCCATCAGAGGTAGGCGGACGGTGTTTTACAATTCGGCGCACCGTCCTCGACTTCCCGGATGCCTCCTAAGGCGATTCGAGACAAGGACACGAACCAACTGGCATTATGAATGCGCCAACGCCTTCCTTGGCGCCATTACGACCGATTAGCTGGAGCGCCCAATCCGAAAGAGGAGGTACCGGGATGGCCACATTAGGAGCCGTGCCTCCACCAGGCTTGTATCCTACTCGCCTACGGCCTACGCCTGAACGCGGAAGACCAGCAGAACAGTGCGTATACGATGCTCTGAGCGCCATGCCAAGAAACTGGTATGCCTGGCACTCGCTCGCGATGCCTCATGGCGAGGCTGACTTCGTAGTGGCCGACCCGAGCCATGGCTACATCGTCCTTGAGGTTAAGTCTGGCGCCTGGACTATCGCAGACGGCCTGTGGCGCAGAAATGGCCGGACTCCAGAGCGAGACCCCTACGATCAGGTCCGAAACACGGTACGGATCGTACGCGAACGATTACAGCGGTTGATCGGGCAGTCGCCGCCCGACGATTGGCTGCTGGTGTTTCCGCATTCGCCGCAGTTCAGCGGCCCGACAAAAGATGAGATTCGCGACAGGGTGATTACCGGCCCAGGACTCCCTACCCTGGTCGACAAATTGTCAAGTCTCTTCGCGGC
>JAKAVX010000349.1 GCA_021827465.1 Deltaproteobacteria bacterium
CTCGTCGTACTCGCGCTGGGCGCGCTTTTTTGCCTCGGTCAGGATCATCTGGCATCGCGAGAGCGCGTGGACTTCGGCGTCGCCCTTGATTTCGAGCGGTGCGTACAGCAGGTCGGGATATTTTCCGAGCACGTTCGCCATCGCGCCCACGCTCATCGTGTTGGGCAGGCATGCGTAGGGCGAAAGCTCGCAGATCATGTGCGCCTTCTTGTGCAGATAGGCCCATAGCGCCTTGCCGACCAGCATATCGCCCTCGCCCGCGGCGAGACCGCAGTGGTAGTAGGGCTCGGCGAGGCGTTTCATCTCGTACTGATCGGGAAGCTCGTGCGGGATATTGGCCAGCGCGCGGCGCATCCGGTTGTAATTCCATCGGAAGACCGATTGAAGGGTGCGAAGGCCGCGCAACTTGAGGCCGGCCGAGCGCTCGATGTCGCGGTAGTCGGTGAAGCGCTGGACGTGGTAGCGCATCATGTAGTCGAACCAGATCGAGAGCGGAGCGGGGATGACCTCGGCGCCCTCGCCTTCGAGCCACCGATGGATATTGTAATTGGGATCGCCTTCGACCGTCTGGAGATAGAATTCGCCGGTGATCTTGACGACAGGCTTTACGCGGAGACGGTCGAGTTCGATTGCGTCGAACTTGCGGCAGATGCGCGACATCGCGTCGGCGAAGTAGTGCGTCGTCAGATGCCACGCGACCGAGCCCCACTTGTGTCCTCTCAGCGGGCGGTTGCGGAACAGCTCGTACAGCTCCTCGACGCTTTCGCGCACGGCGGCGTCGGTCGCGCCGGGGACGGCTTCATAGGGGCGCACCTGGTATTCGAGATCCTGAAGGACGTCGGTACACACGATCGCCCAGATCATCCCTAGCGTAAACGGGATGTTGACCTCGAAGCCGTCGTTCTCGCCGTTCGACTGATCGATCCGGTCCTGCGCCATCAGGAAGATCCGGAACGCGTCGAACCCGGTGTTGCGCAGCGCGAGCTGGTAGCTCTCGTGATACTGGCCGAAACGGCACGCGCCGCATGCGCCGACGGTCACATAGACGTAACGGTCTGTCACTTCGGAGGAGCCGATACGGCGGGACTCGGACTTGAGAAAGTTGATGAGATTTCCGGCGGTGAAGGCGGTCGGGCAGCATTGTCCGATATCGATAAGCTCGCGGCCGGTGAGGAGATCCTGTTTGGTGGCGGCCGGCATCGGCCGGGCGCGATAGCCGAGGTTCTCAAGCATCCCTTGGATAACCCGTTCGGCACGCCAGTGCAGGCCGCCGTAGATGATCGTGGCGCTCTCGCGGTCCTTACGCGTGAATGGCCGCGCGGTATATGCGCGATACGTCGTCGCGCGCGGAGATGACGCCATCGCAATCCTCGCTTCGTCGCCGGATCAGGGCAGTTGGCCTCCCGGTTCGCCGCGGGTCGAAAAAAGCAGGATTACCGAATCGCTCTGGATCGTGAGACCGGAGATTTCTTTTGAGATTACGAGATCTGCCCATCGAATCGGACGATCCGGAGTTTGCGCCGTGCTGTGAACAACTTCGCAAGAACGAAGCCATCGCGGCACAGCCTGCGACAGCGAAGCTGTGTCGAACTTCCGCAGACTCAATCTCAAGGTCCGGACGCCGCGATGCCCCAAAGAGGAACACACAAACTTGCTCCCAAAGGGAACATTTGCTCGGCGGGCATCTTCGCATTGGAGCGTTATCGATCGGGCAGGTTTCCGGCTTTCGCCGCAGCGCGAGGTCTGCGCTGGCGCGGAGTCGGCCACAAAAGGTACTGTTACTCTACCGTGACGGCATGAGAAAAATGCCGAGCGCGGCTTTTTTTGGAGATTCCGGAGGAACAGAAATGGCAGGAAGCAACCAATCCCTTCGCCCCAACTCGAGCGTCTTGGTGGACGGGCCGTCGCGGGCGCCCGCGCGCGCGATGTTCAAGGCGGTTGGTTTCACCGACGAGGACCTGAGCAAGCCCCTGGTCGGAG
Source organism: Deltaproteobacteria bacterium (assembly GCA_021827465.1). The sequence goes on from JAKAVX010000349.1 coordinate 1,981, forward strand.
TCGCCCATACCTGGATCGAAATCATGCCGTGCAACGCCCATCTGCGTCAGCTTGCCGAACACGTCAAAGCCGGTGTGCGAGCAGCCGGGGCCACGCCAGTCGAGCTCAATACGATCGCGGTCTGCGACGGAATCTCGATGGGCACGGCGGGGATGCGCGCGTCGCTGATCAGCCGCGAGGTTGTCGCGGACTCGATCGAGCTTACCGTGCGCGGCCATCTATTCGACGCGGTCGTCGCGCTCTCCGGATGCGACAAGACGATTCCGGGAACGGTGATGGCGCTGCTGAGACTGAACCTTCCGTCGGTGATGCTTTACGGCGGTTCGATTCAGCCCGGGCGCTATGGCGACCGCGACGTCACAATCCAGGATGTTTTCGAAGCGGTCGGCGCGCATGAGGCGGGCAAGATGAGCCTCACCGAACTCAAGGCGCTGGAGGATCGCGCGTGCCCGGGGGTCGGAGCGTGCGGCGGGCAATTCACCGCCAACACGATGGCGACGGCGACCGAACTGCTCGGAATTTCGCCTTCCGGTTTCAACAGTGTGCCGGCGGTTGATCCGCGCAAACCGGAAACCGCGTTCAAGGCGGGCGAGATGGCGGTCGAACTGCTCAAGAAGGATATTCGTCCGCGCCAGATCGTAACCCGCAAGGCGATCGAGAACGCGATCGCGGCGGTGTGCATGACGGGCGGCTCGACCAACGCGGTGCTGCATCTGCTCGCGATCGCCCACGAGGCCGGAGTCGACCTCAACATCGACGATTTCGACCGGGTAAGCAGCCGCACTCCGCTGCTGGCCGATCTCAAGCCGGGCGGCCGCTTCGTCGCCACCGACATGTACAAGGCGGGCGGCATCCCGCTTATCGCGAAACGCATGAAGGAAGCCGGCCTGCTCCATTGCGACGAGATCACGGTCACGGGACGGACCATCGGCCAGGAAGCCGACGCGGCCTCCGAAACGTCAGGCCAGGAAGTCGTCCACGCGCTTTCCAACCCGCTCAAGCCCACCGGCGGGCTCGTAATTTTGAAGGGAAACCTCGCGCCCGAGGGATGCGTCATCAAGGTGGCCGGTTATGAGCGCACGTCTCACCGCGGGCCGGCGCGCGTCTTCGACGGCGAAGACATGGCGTTCAAGGCCGTCTCGCGCCGCGAGATCAAGGAAGGCGACGTGGTCGTGATTCGCTACGAGGGACCCAAGGGCGCGCCCGGGATGCCCGAGATGCTTGGAATCACCGCCGCGCTGGTCGGACAGGGACTCGGCGAAACCGTGGCGCTGCTTACCGACGGCCGCTTCTCCGGCGCAACCCACGGCCTGATGGTCGGGCACGTGGCTCCCGAGGCCGCGGTGGGCGGACCGATTGCGGCCTTGCGCGACGGCGACGTCGTAACCTTCGACATTCCGAAGCGCCGCCTTGACGTTGCGCTCAGCGACGACGATATCAAGCAGCGCTTGAAAGACTGGAAGCCGCCCACGCCTCATTATGAGAGCGGCGTGATGGCGAAATACGCGCACCTCGTGTCCTCCGCCTCGCGCGGAGCGGTGACCGGCGCGAAATAGACTTAGCCGACAGAAGCCTTCGTGCCGATGAAGTGCGGGCCGGAACGAATCATCAAGGCGCGGGCCGCGCGGCCCGCGCGGCTGATTCTCGCGCTGACGCTCGCGTGTTCGCTCGTGCCCGCGCTGGCTCGCGCCGCAGGACCCGATGACAACTGGGTCGCTGTCGGACATGAGAACCTGCAACATCCCTCCGGCGTCCAGAACGATTCTCCCGCCGCATCGAGCGGGCGCGCCAACGGCGCGAGCGAGATCGTAATCGCATGCGGCGAGCGAGCGCATCCGGCCAGGCCTCCATACACGGACATCATGGCGAGGCTGAATTCGATCTGGGGGACGCATGCGCGGATTTACCAATCAATCGCCGAAGCCGGCCCTCACGCGCGACGCGGCGGATGCATCTTCTACAACCGCAGGTTCCTGAGCTTCCTCACCAGCAAATGGATGGGGATCAAGAATCCGGAGGAAGTCAGGCCGATGCTCTACGCGATCTTCGCGCACGAACTCGGCCACCTGGCGCATCATGACCTGAGCCCGTCGCGCGCCAACGTTCCGATCGAGCAGCGCGAACTGGAAGCCGACCGCTTCGCCGGATACACGCTCTGGCAGTTGAACATACGGTTCGACGCCGAGGATCTCGCCACCTACTATCGCCTGGTCGGCGACGATTTTTTCGGGGTCAAAAACAACCACGGCTCCGGCAACCAGCGGGCGCAAGCTTTCGAAGAG
>JAKAVX010000350.1 GCA_021827465.1 Deltaproteobacteria bacterium
GGCCCCTATGCGCTACGACCGTCGTCACCTCGGGAAACGACGTGAAGACGCGGCGAATCTGGTTGACTATCTTGGCGCCCTGGTCGAGCGACATCGTCGAAGGCATGATCGCATGCGCCCAGATATTGCCCTCTTCGAGTTTCGGCAGGAACTCGCCGCCGAGCCTCGGATAGAGCGAAAACACCGCAAGCGCGATTGCGACTACGGCCGTAAGCGTGATCTTCGGCCATCTGAGTATTCGTTCGAACAGGCCGTGATAGAAGCCGCTTATGATCCCCCAGACGCGTTCCTTTTTGTGTCTGATGCCGTGCGCGAACGCGAACGACGCCAACACCGGCGAAAGGGTGGCCGCCAGCACGATCGCGGTGCCGAGCGCGTAAGCGTAGGTGTGCGACATCGGAGAGAAGATCGCGCCCTCGACTCCGCGCATCGTGAACAGCGGCAGGAACGCGATGACGAAAATCAGCGTCGAGTAAAAGATCGGACCGCCGACTTCCTCCGCCGCGCGCAGGATCCTGACGCGCGACCCTTCACGCCGCGTCGTCGAGGGCGCCGCCATGTGGCGATGGATGTTCTCCATCACGATGACGGTCGAATCGATGATGATGCCGAAGTCGATCGCGCCGAGCGAAATCAGGTTCGCCGGCGTGCCTCCCAGCCACATCAACAAGAAGGCGCCGCACAGCGCGAGCGGAATGTTCACGGCGGCGACCAACCCGGCGCGGAAGCTTCCGAGAAAAAAGATCAAAACCAGGAAGACCAGCACGATCCCGACACTGAGATTCTCGTAAACCGTGCGCAGCGTGGTTCTGACCAGCCCCGTGCGGTCGTAGTACGGCACGACCTTGTAGCCCTTCGGCATCACACCCGCGCTGTTGATCCACTTGACCTTTTTCTCAACGCCGCTGAGCGTCTGGAGCGTGTTGCCGTACTTGCGCATCAGGACGATACCGGTCACAACCTCGTCGCGGTTGTTCATCCCGACGATCCCGAGGCGCGGCGCGTAACCGACGCTGACATTTGCAACGTTGTCGACAGTTATCGGCGTCGCATTGTGGACGCCGAGCACGATGTTGCGGATATCATTGAGCGAGTGGATGAAACCGAGACCGCGAACGTCGAACGCCTGTTCGCCAAGGTTCAGGTAGTTGCCGCCGGCCTCGGTGTTCGAGTTCCGGATCGCGCCCACCAGCGTCGAAAGCGGAACCTCATAGTAGGTAAGCTTCTGCGGATCGACATCGACGTGATACTGCTTCGTGAGTCCGCCGAAAGTGCTGACGCCGATTACGCCCGGAACGGTGGTCAGTTGCTTGGCGACTAGCCAGTCGTCGATCGTTTTTTCCCGGAGCAGGTTGTGATCGGGGCTCTCGACCACGTAGCGATAGATTTCGCCGATTGGATTTTCCGGCGAGATTCCCGGTGCGATCCCCGGCGGCAGCGTAACGAAGCCCAGGCGATTGATTACCTCGACCCGGTCCCAGTAGTAGTCGCTGTCCCAACTGAAGTAGCATCGGATGTCAGAAAGCCCGAACAGCGAAATCGAGTCCATCCGCACGAGGTTGCGCGAAGAGGCCAGCCCATACTCGAGCGGTACGGTGACCATCTTTTCCACTTCTTCGGCGCTGAGCCCGGTCGGCAGCGTCAGCACCTCGACCATTGGCTGAATCGGGTCGGGATACGCCTCGATATCGAGCTGCGAGAAGGAGAAAATGCCGGCGACGAGCAGAGCCAGCGATATTCCGATAACTATCAGGCGCTCGCGCAGCGCGAGCCCCATCAAGGCCTTAATCATCGCCCGACCATTGCCGCCTTACGAACCTGCTTCAACCGCCCGATGCCACAGGCCGTTTACCTGGAGCGTCTGGCCGACCACCACCCGCTCTCCCGGCTTAAGTCCCGAGAGCACCCGCGTGTAGCCTTGCTCGTTCCACGAGCCGATATCGACCTTGCGCCTTTCGACGGCGTCCTGGCCCGCGCCCACGAACGCGTAGTACGAGTCGGTGTCGAAGACCAGCGCGTCCTGCGGAACCACCAGCGCGTAACCCGGCGCGGTCACGATTCGCACCCGCGCGAGCATCCCCGGCTTGAGCCTTAGCTCCGGATTACGAACCTCGCAGCGGACCTGCGCGGTGTGCGTCTTTGGATCGACCTCCGGACTGATGCGTGCGATCGTGCCGGTAAAAACCTGGTCGGGAAACGCTGTGGTCACGGCCTCGAGTTTTTGCCCAACTCTGACCCGCGCAAGATCGTCCTCGTACACCTGCGCCGTAACCCACACTTCATTGAGCGTACCGACGACGAAGAGCGCGTCGCCCGGATTGACCTGCGAGCCTATGACGGCCTTGTTCTTGATGACCGTGCCGCTGATTGGCGAGCGGATCCAGACCCTAGGCTGCGGAGTCTCGAGCTTCAGGATGTCCGCGTCGTCCATCCCGAGCAGTTCCAGCTTGGTTCTCGCCGCCTGCACCATCGCCTCGGCAAGATTGCCCGTCCCGGCCATCTGCGGCGCCTTGCTGAGACTCGCAGTGCTGAGCGACTGCAGATATTCCGCCTCGGCGGTCATGAAGTCGGGGCTGTACAGTTGGACGATCTTCTCGCCCTTGCGCACTTGGTCCCAGACCGCGATCGGTGACGCTTCGATACGGCCGGAGACACGCGCGACGATTTTCGCGACCCGCCGCGTATCGAAACTCACCACGCCGTTGGCCTCGAGCGCGTCGGGAAGCGCGACTTTCCGCACCTCGGTGAAAGACATCCCCGGGACCTGCGACGGTTTGATCGCAAGCAATGGTGGGTGGCCCGGGCGTTTGATTAGCTGCGCAGCGAGCCGTGTCGGCGGCGGTGCGGGTGCGGCAGCCGATTGACCTTGGCAACCGCCCGCACCCATCGCGGCGAACACTGCTATCGTCAACGCGGCCAGACGTGCTCGCATCACTTGGGTAAGGGCGCTCCGATCGCCTGTTCCAGGGCTACTCGGCCGGCCAGAAAGCGATTGGCCGCCTGAAGATAGCTTACATTGGCATTGTATCCACGCCGCAGTGCGCCCGCCAGCGCCAGGTAATCCACCTTGCCCGACTGATAGGCAATCAGCGAAACCTCGATATCCTGGCGCGAAAGCGGCACCAGCGATTCCTTGTAGAGACCGGCGGTCTCATATGCGAATTGTGTGCTGCGATACAGCGACGTGACGAGCGCGGAGGTCTGGGTGCGCACCGAACGCAAATCCGAACGCGCGGCGGCGAGCGAATAGGCGGCCCGCTTCACATCCTCGTTCTGCCTGAGCCAGAAGAACATCGGCACGTTGAACCCGATCATGAAGCCGTGGGTCTGGGTCACGCCCGGGGAGGGTGCGTCGCTCTGCAGAAGGTAATGGGTGAAAATGTAACTGGCGGTGAAGTCGGGCAGGTATTCCATCCGCGCCAGCCGGAGCGCGGTCTTCGAATTGCGCGCGGTCAGCGCCGCTTCGAGGATTTCCTGACGAACCGTGGCCGCCTGCGCCACCAGCGTATCCACCCGCACAGTGAGAGGTTCGAGACGAAGCTTGCGATCCAGTTCGAGCGGAGTGCCCGGCGGTCTGTCCAGCAACTGATTCAGTGCAGTCTCGTCATTGGCTTCGGCCACGCGGTTCTGTCGCTCTACCTGACGCGCGGCAGCGAGATCAAACTCCGCGTTTATAAAGTCGGCCTGCGTGACCTGGTTGGCCGCGTATGCGACCTGCGTAACCTTGAGCACGCGCTGGAGGTTCGCCGCATTCTCGGCGCTGACCTGCGCGAGCGCTCCATCGAGCAGGATCTGATAGTAGGCGGCTTCCGTAGCCGCCCTAACGTCGCGAACCGTGGCGAGATAGAAGAGACGCGCAATCTCGGCGTTACGCCGCGCAACGTCGGTCTGCAGCATCGCCTTGCCCGGGAACTGAAACGATTCGCTCAACTGGAAGCCCTGCCACGAAGGGTTGGTCAGCCCGTTGGTCGGGCTGTCACCGTTGAAGAATGAGAAGATCGGATCGTTGGGCGCGTAGACCTGCTTGATGGAGTGAACCGCTGCCTGACACCGGGCGCGCGCCGCACGAACTTGCGGATTGGCTTCGATCGCGATCCGGACCAGTTGTTCCGCGCCAAGTCCGTTGGCGGCCCGAGCGCACGTCGGCATCGCGGTCATCATCGTGATGACGACCGCCGCGGCCAGTTGCTTCACCTGCATCGCTTTTGCCCCATCCCCACCTGATGTACCGCGGCGGTTCAGTCGCGCTCCTGCGCTG
>JAKAVX010000351.1 GCA_021827465.1 Deltaproteobacteria bacterium
CTCTCGCAAGAGCGCGACGCGTCGTACCGACGCTCCGAGCAGGCACCTTGCGCGCATCATGTGGATCCTCATGACGCTTCTGTCCGACGAGGCCCTCGAATACGCCGTCTGCGTCGATCGCTTCGGCGTCTCCCGGCGCGAGTTCCAGCGCGACCTGCGCAAGCTGCGCGAAATAGGCGCGGACGCGGGATTCACGATCTCCAACATGCGCGGCGGGCGCGTGATCCTGCAAGCGTCGAATCGGCGTATCAAGAAGCTCGGTGCGAAGAGCCGCGATGTCACTGCGACGCTGGCGCGGATCGCCCGCGCGCTCGGCGGTCCGATGGAGCAGGAGATGCAGGCCGCCATCGGCGATCCCGGCGCCGGGCAGCCGCCGGGCTTCTTGCATCTGCGCGAAGCCGTGCCACGGGAGGGCAGCCGCGTTGCGGCAACCTACTCGTTTATGAAGGACGCCGCGCAAGCATCGGCGCGCATCGAATTCTCCTATACACCCGCGCGCGGCGCGCGGGCGACGAGGCGCGTCGAGCCGTACCACGTCATCGCACGCGCGGGGCGGTATTATCTCGTCGCGTACGATCTGGCGCGCCGCGATTGGCGGCAGTTCGCGCTCGACGCGGTCTCAGGGCCGTTGCGGCTTGACGGGACGTTCACGCCCCGCGCCGTGCCGGAGCGCCTGATCCAAGAAGGGGCGGTCGGCTGGATTCGCCGGGGTCCGCCGACGAGCGTGACGATTCGCGTGAGCCCCGTGGTGGCTGCGGCCGTCACCTCGCGTCAATGGCAGCCCGCGCAGCGCGTGCAGCAGCTCGCGGACGGCAGCGCCGAGATCACGCTGACTTACGAGGACCTCGGCGAGGCCGTTCGCTGGGCGCTGCAGTTCGGCGCGGAAGCGGTGATCGTCGCCCCGCCGCAAGCCGTCGATCTCGCGCGCCGCACGGCCGATGCGATCGCCGCAGCCTACGATCCCTCGCCTGCGGTCGTCGTTCGAAAACGCGCGGCGGGATGAGCGGAACCGCGACACCCGTGCGGCGCGCGGAGGGCCTATGCTGGTACCGATGACCGCGACCACTGTGTTCCTGGCCGTTGCCGCGTTGCTCGTTGGGGCCGCCGCCGCATGGTTCCTGCGCGAGCGCGAGATTTCCGCGCTTTATGCGGAGCTCGCGTCAACGCGCACGCGCTTGGAAGCCGAGCGCGAGTCGTTCGAGCGTGAACGCTCCGGCATCGAGCAGAAGATACTGGCACAGTTCCAAGACGTGGCGCAAAGCGTCCTCGGAAATGCCTCGACCGCGTTTTTGGATCTTGCCTCCACGAAACTCGGCCAAGAGCGAGCCGCGGCAGATGGGAGCCTAACCACGCGCGTGGCAGAGATCAAAGGCGTCATCGAACCGGTTCAAGCCGAGTTCGCAAAATTCTCGCAGGCCGTTTCCAACCTGCAGACGGCGAGCGCTCAAGATCTGGGGGCATTGAAGAGCTCGCTCTCTCACGTGCTGGAGATCCAATCGCAGTTGCGGGAAGCGGTCCGCACCACGAACGATGCGACTGGCCAATTGCGCACGGCGCTGCAGAATCCGCGCGTCGCCGGCAACTGGGGCGAGATCAGTCTCGACCGCATCGTGGAACTGGCGGGGATGACCGAACATTGCGATTTCGAGCGGCAGACCGGAGTACAGTCGCTCGACGGCAGCGGCGAGCGACCCGACATGTTCGTCAACCTCACCGGGGGGTTGCGCATTCCGCTGGACGCGAAAGCCTCGGTGACGAACTACATCCAGGCGATCGCCGAGTCGAACGAGGGCGAGCGAACCAGACTGCTCGAACAGAGCGCGCGCGACCTCAAAGGCCGCGTCACGGAACTGCGTGGCCGCGGGTACGACCGCGTCCCAGGCTACGCCGGAATGACGTTTCTCTTCGTACCGAACGAATCGATGCTATCGTCGGCGCTCGCACGCGAACCAGGCCTCATCGAAGAAGCCGCGCGCTACCGTATCGTCATCTGCTCCCCGCTATTGCTGCTCTGTTACCTACAGGCATTTGCTAACGGCTGGCGCATCCAAAAACAGCAAGAGAATGCGCAAGAGGTCGCGCAACGCGGCAAGACGCTCCACGAACGTCTTCAAAAGTTCTTTATCTCGGTTGGAGAGATCGGCAAAGCGCTGGACCGCACCGTCGATAAGTTCAACGACTCCGTTCGGAAGATGGACAACGTCCTCGTCCCAGGGCGGGAGCTTGGGAGGCTCCTCGGCCTCCACGGGGACCTTCAACCCACCAGCAGCATCGACACCGCGGTCCGTGAGGTGCACTTCGCCGAAGTTGAGGATGCTTCTCGCGAACTCGCCTCTTCTACGGGCGACGAACGTGATTGACCAGGATCAGGCGCCCCGTGGCCACCTCCGGATGGGCTCGAGCGGCGCTGCTAATGGCGATCACGATCTCGCGACACGTCATATCTCGCGAATCGCCGTCCTGATAGACCAGCAGGAGTCTGGAACTGGAATGCAACGACCTTTCCCGTCTCGCGACACTATACGATCCAATATTCATGCCAACGGTGATTGGCGACCAGAACGACGGGTTCCGCAAGGCCGCTTGGGGTTAGCTTGTGCGGACTAAGACGGATCGCCTAGACGAGATATCTTTGTTAATCCGCCATATATGTCAAGGACAAGTCTTGCATCCGTGGCAGCGGCGTCTGCTGGTCGAATGGCTGATGAATGGACGTATTCCAGAAGCCGTCGATATTCCGACGGGGCTTGGCAAGACCAAAGTCATGGCTCTTTGGCTAATGGCTCGCATGATGGGAATCCCACTGCCGCGCCGCCTAGTCTACGTCGTCGACAGGCGAGCTATCGTTGATCAAGCTTCTGCGGAAGCAGAGACGTTGGCAGCCGCGCTAGGTTCTCTGCTAATCAATGAAGATATTGAGCGGGAACAACGCGAGCGCTGGCGTGCCAATCTCGGGATTGCGGCGAATTCGACGATTGCCATCTCAACGTTGCGCGGACAATTCATCGACAATCATAAGTGGCTTGAGCGCCCACACGCTGCCGCCATTATCGTCGGAACCGTTGATATGATTGGTTCGCGACTCTTATTCTCCGGCTACGGAGTCTCAGCAGGGATGCGGCCGGTACATGCTGGACTTCTCGGGTTCGACTCATTGATGGTGCTTGACGAAGCGCATCTCGTGCCGCCCTTCGAAGCACTTTTGCGCGAAATTGCGAAGTGCATAGATTGCGAACGCGTTGGTGTTGCAGAAATCATTCCGGCATTTCGACTAATGACCTTGTCGGCTACCGGGCGAGGTCTAGACGGGCTCAAAGTATTTGGATTAGACATCGAGGACGAGCGAAGTGTTCTGACGATGGAACGACTAACAGCCGAGAAAAAGCTACGGCTGTTGCCAAGCGTCGAATCGAAAGAGCTGGCGGAGATGTTGGCCGCCAGAGCCTGGGTCCTGGCAGAAAACACACGTCGTGTAATCGTATTCTGCAACAGCCGAAAAATCGCTCAAGAGGTTGAATCAATACTTGCGGACCGCGTCAAGCACGAGTTCGGGAAGGACGCACGGCTAACGGAGTTGTTCGTTGGTGAACGCCGAGTTCGGGAACGAACGTTACTTTATGGAACCGACGATGCGCCTGATGTCGCGGCCCTGTTGTCACGCTTTCTTCCCGCCCAGGAGGCACACGACTACACTCAGCCGGCGTTCCTCGTTGCAACCTCGGCTGCGGAGGTTGGGATTGATCTGGACGCTGACGAGTTGGTATGCGATCTCGTTTCATGGGAACGAATGGTTCAGCGATTTGGCCGCGTCAACCGCCGCCCGGCCCCCGGTCGCGCGCGGATTGAAGTCATTCCGAGCGTCAGCGAAAAGGATGCGGAAGATGAGGTTGCCCAACAGCGGCTGGCGCAATTAAGAGCTCCCTTCGAATCGGCGGCGTGGCCGGAGGATGAGACTGGAATGCGAGACGCAAGCCCACTCGCCCTACGAAAGCTTACCGATCACGCGAATCTCGCCGCATTGATAAGGAAGGCGGAGTCACCAAGGCCACTACACCCCGCGCTTACGCAACCACTTCTTGACGCCTGGGCGATGACAACTCTTCGGGAGCACTCCGGGCGCCCGAACGTCGAACCGTGGCTGCGCGGCTGGGTAGAGAAAAGACCGCAGAGTCGTATGGTCTGGCGGAAGCGTTTCCCTCTTCGCCCGGATTTCGCATCCGATTTGAATACGGCGCAGAGCGACATGAGCGCGTTTTT
>JAKAVX010000352.1 GCA_021827465.1 Deltaproteobacteria bacterium
GCATTCACTTCCCACAGTATGCGGCAGATCCTAAACGCTGCCGGCTTCACGCACGTGCGAGTTGTGCCCGCGCGAGACATCGTGACCGGCTTGCTCAGTGGGGTTAGGTGGGTTCTATGGCGAATCGAGCGTGCCGTCTTCAACGGAACGCGCGTGTTCACTCAGAACCTCATTGCGGCCGGCCGCAAGGCGCCCGAGAGGGATACACTCCAAGGCATTATCCCGAAAGCAGTTCGCACGGGCGCGACCGCGAAGCGATCCGAAGGGTAAAGAATGCGGATCGACGCTCCCCGGGGACTGATTAATCTATGCTTTTTTCTATGCTTCTTTCCGAATGCTCGGATCATCCCGGGCATAACGGCCGAGGTTCAGCCCGCTGCGGCGATTGTCGCCTTTTTTGTCCTTCTCATCTGTGGGGTTCGCCGTGGCCGCGTCTCCATGGCGGCAGGCGCCCTTAGCTTGTTGCTCGTTTGTTATACCGTAGTATCGGTCTTTCGCGGTGTTCCAGCCCTAGGAGCGGTATTGGATCTGACAGCATATCTCGCACCACTAACGATCTTCCTAGCGCTCCGTCAAAACATTAGACTGCTTGCTCCAAAGTTTTTTGTGGCAGCCACCGTGATACATTTCTTTGTGGGTACACTCCAAGCCGCGGGCGTGATGCCTTTCCGCCACGAAATCGCCAGCGTCATTCCGCGGTTCGACTCGGTTTATGCCTCCGGAGGAGCCGCCTTCCTTACGTCCGAACCGTCCTACGGAGCCCAAATCCTGGCGTTGATCGTAGCGACGGACATGCTCTTATTCTGGCGCGGAAAACTGAGCGGACTGTCGTGCATCGCGATAGCGTTAGTGTCTGTGGTTATGCTCGTAGAAAACCGCTCGAGTACTGCAATGGTACTAATGGGCGCTTACGGGGCGGTTCTCTTGCTATTCTACGGACCCCGCTGGTTCCGTCGTCATCCGCTGAGCGCAAGCGCAGGGCTTATCGCCGTCATCGCTGGTCTTTGCTCGATCGTATCTTATATCAATAGCGGCGCAGCGGATGACCAGAGGTACGCAGAAACCATCATGCTTTTGGAGTCGATGCCACTGGACCAGCTCACTTCGTACCGAGGCCTCGGTCTGTTGGCAGAGGCGCGTTTAATCTCCGACATTGTCGGATACAAGGCGATGTTTGACTGGTACGGCGTCGGTCACGGTGTGGATTCCTACGCTATCGACGGAAACAAAATATATGAAGTAGTCGATCTTCCGTCCGGCGATTGTAAAGTTTTGGCAGGATTAAAGGACTGTCAAAGCAAGCCGCAATCCTACGGAGCGCAAATCGCTCTAGACGCAGGAGCGGCGGGGCTCTGCTTGCTGCTTTATGTAGCGGTCTTAGCGGCGCTGGCTGCTAAGTCCCCGAGGTCAACCAGCGGTACCGCTTGCCGAGGAGTCAAGTGCGGAATTATTTCCGTTGCCCTGCTGTTGCTATTCCTTGACGGCACGACCGCAATGCCCGCGCCGTGGGTGATGCTTGCGGAAGCAAGTGTGCTCGCTTCAGACCGCCCGCCCGATTGATGGCCGCGGACTGGCGGGAGCGGCGGGCGCGCCCGCCTGAGACAAAGGGCAAGAGGACTAACACGTATTTTTCGCAGTGGTATGCGGCTCCAGGCTCGCAGTGCTTTGCTTCGCTACCAGCTCGGCGAATTGCTCCTGGGCGTGATCCGCGGGGTCGCGTGGCCGCGAGGGCGGCCGCGCAACCCACGACGAGTGTGCGTCTTCCGCCCTGCGGTCGTCGGCGACATGGCCGCTGCGATCCCGGCGCTCCACGCAATCAGGCAGGCGTACCCGGCGGCGCACCTGAGCCTCGTCACCTGGCCGCACAGGGACGGCCGCGCCAATGGCTGGAAATTGCTCGAAGGCGCGGAGTGGATCGACGAGATAATCGTGTATAACCGCGACGAGCTAGGGACCATAACGGGAAAATGGAAGATGATCCGGGCGTTGCGCGCGCGGCGGCCCGATATTTGGTTCGAACTGCCTTCGAATCATTGGTCGTTGTCCAAGTTCCTCGCGACGATGCTGGTCGCACGTTTGGCCGGCGCACGTTGGGCTTACGGCTGGCAACTTTCGCGAATCCGCTGGGCAGCAAGGGTGCAGTCCGAGTGGCTCGATTTTCCCTGCGAAGTCGAGCGATTGCTCGGGATCGTGCAGCGCGCCGGGATCGAATGCCCAAGTGAGCCAGTCTGGCCTCTGCCGATCACGGACGAGCATCGGCGGCGAATCGACGCGCTACTAAGCGCGCCCCAACTGAGCGGTAGGCGCATCGTAGCCCTGGCTCCGGGCTCCACGGTTAAACTCAAGCGCTGGCCGGCCGAAAGGTTCGCGGACGTCTGCCATAATCTGACCGATCGCGGCTTGGGCGTAGTGACAATCGGCGGCGACGGCGACGCGGAGGTCTGCGCGACGGTCGCGGCAGCCGGAAAACCCGGCACTCTGAACTTGGCTGGCCGTCTAACGCTTTTGGAGTCCTGCGAACTGCTCAGACGATGCGAGCTACTCGTCTCAAACGACTCCGGACCGCAGCATCTGGCCTCAGCCGTAAGCACGCCGTGCGTTTCGCTGTTCTCATTCTGGGAGATCAGGGGGAAATGGCATCCCTGGGGACAGCGCAATGCCGTCATTCAGAAGTGGGTGGATTGTCATAGCTGCATGCGGAACCGCTGCCCACATGATAATCGTTGCATCCGCCTGATTCAGACCGACGAAGTGATCCGGGAAGCGTCGAGATTGCTCGCCCAAACCGCAGACGAGCGGCCACCTCTGCCAGCGCGCGTCTGGCGCTCGCAGCCGTCGCTGCGCGAGTGCGGCGCTCGGCCGACCGGGGCGGTTGCCGGAGATTTTCAACCAGCGCCCGTGTCAGAACGCTCGACCTGAACACCGATGCCAGAGCAGCAAAGCACAACTCGCAAGCGAGTACTCCTTTTCCACAGCGAGATCGTCCCGTATCGAGTGCCGCTGTTCGAGCGGCTCAGTGGTCTCTGCAACTTGCGCGTCGCGTTCTGCATGCACAGGAGCCGGGTCCGTTCGTGGCAGGTACCAAAGCCCGAAGCCTTGCGCTTTGCGGCCGTGCTGCTGCGCAGTACACATGTCGGGCCGTTCACGATCAACCAAGGGGTCAGCCGGCAGATAGCTGAGTTTTCCCCGCACTGTGTCATCGTTGATGACGATCCGAGGCTTACGCTGAGTTCGCTTATCGCGGTGAGAGCGGCTGCCTGCAGCGAGATACCTATAGTGATATGGAGCGAGTCGACGCCCAATGGGTACTTTGGCGCAGTCAAGTATCTCGGTCACCGGCTCCTCGGATTCCCTCGCCGGTACTGTTACGGCCGCGCCCACGCCTTTATCGCTTGGGGCCGCAATTCCGTCCAGTGGCTGCAGGAATGCGGCGCTGGGACGGCGCGAATTCGCAAAGTAGTGCATCCACTGAACAGTGGCGAGTTTGCCGACGTTAGCGATGCCGCCCGACAGTGTGCACGCTGTGACCTCGGGGTAGACGGCAAGCGGGTAGTTCTCTTCGTTGGCCATCTGATCCCGCGCAAAGGTGCATTACTGCTTGCGCGCGCTTTCCTGCGACTGAAGCGGAGCGATGCCGTGCTTGTGATGTTGGGCAGCGGCACGGACGAGAGGAGAATCAAGAAACTCGCGATGGAGCAACATAATATCTTGTTGCCTGGATTCGTCGAAGGATCAACGAAGTCCCAATGGTACGCCGCTGCGGATCTCTTCGTCCTGCCCAGCATCGTGGAGCCCTGGGGACGGGTTGTGGGCGAGGCAATGGCCGCGGGTCTGCCCATAATTACCACCAACGCCGTGGGTGCATCTGAGCTGGTCGACGGGAACGGAGAACTGGTGCCGCCGGGCGACGAGAACGCGCTGGCACTGGCGCTCGGGCAACTTCTCGACGATCGGAATGAAAGGCTCCGTATGGGAAGGCGTTCGCTGGAGCTAGCTCGTGAGCTTGCGGTGTCTCGAGCGGCCGACGAAATAATGCGCGCCATCGAGCTTGCGGTTTCGCGGATCGGGGAGAACGGCCACATCTCTTGAGGCTACTGTTCATTGCGTCGCGATTTCCCTGCCCGCCCATCCAGGGCGACCGCGTCCGGGCCTATTATCAACTGAAACACCTCGCCTGGCGCCATCGCATCACGCTGGTTACTCCGGTCTGCGATGCGCGCGACGATCAGCATCGCGACGCGATCGATGCTCT
>JAKAVX010000353.1 GCA_021827465.1 Deltaproteobacteria bacterium
GCTAATCGGGCAGCATTCCGCGATCGCCAAGCTGCGCCAGCTAATCCAACGGGTTGCGCAGACCGACGCGACGGTCCTTATCACCGGCGAAAGCGGCACCGGCAAGGAGGTTGTCGCCCATTCGATTCACGCGCTCTCGCCGCGGCGAGGCCGCTCGTTTGTGCCGGTCAACTGCGCGGCTATTCCCCACGACCTGCTCGAATCCGAGATGTTCGGACATGAGCGCGGGGCGTTCACAGGCGCTTCTGGTAACCGCCAGGGACTCTTCAGCATGGCGAACGGCGGCACGATTTTCCTCGACGAAATCGGCGAGATGCCGCTTGCGCTGCAGGCCAAGCTTTTGCGCGTTCTGGAAGACGGCGTGATTCGGCCGGTCGGATCGGATCGCGGGTTTCAGGTCAACGCGCGGGTAATCGCGGCGAGCAACAACGATCTTGCGGCCGCGGTGAAGAAGAGCACTTTTCGCGAGGATCTGTTCTATCGGCTCCAGGTGGTGCCGATTATCCTGCCCGCGTTGCGCGAGCGGCGCTCGGACATCCCGCTGCTTGTCGAGTATTTCCTCGAACGTATCCGCGCGCGCTCAGGGCGGGCGCTCAGCGTCTCGCGCGATGCGATGGTGCATCTGTGGTCGTACGACTGGCCTGGCAACGTGCGCGAGCTGGAAAACATGGTCGAACGGCTCGTGATCATGTGCGAGGGTGATAGCATTGACAGTCCCGTGCTTCCGCCCAACCTGGTATCGGGCGGCAGGATGGCCGAGGCGCGGGTGCCGGACAAAATTCCCGAAGGCGGGCTCAATCTCAACACCCTGGTGCGCGAGCTCGAGGGCCGCCTTATCAACGAGGCGCTCAAGCAGGCCGGTGGCAACAAGCAGGCCGCCGCGCGCCTGCTCGGTTTGAAACGCACCACGTTTGCAGCCAAGCTCAGGAGGTGCGGAGTAATCGCGCCCTCGCTTGACGGACGCGAGGATGGGTGAGGATTCCTTTGGGGCAGGTATGGCCAAGGCGAACAGACCCTCGCATGTAATGGTCGTTGACGACGACCCGGACACCGTTACTATCTTGTCGCGCTACCTCGCGCGTGAGGGATTCGTGCCCGTCGAAGCCGGTTCCGGCCCGGATTGCCTGAAGGCGCTGCAGGCAGGCCGGGTCGACCTTATCCTGCTCGACCTGATGATGCCGGAGATGGACGGTTTCCAGGTGGTGCGCGCGCTCAAGAACAATCCCGACACGGCGGAGATTCCGGTTATCATGATCACCGCGCGCGACGATATCGACGCGCGCGCCGAGGGAATGAGGCTCGGCGTGAGCGATTTTTTGGCAAAACCCGTGCTTCGAAAGCAGCTCGTAAACCGCATCCACGCCCAGCTCGAAGGAGTGGCGACCGCCCGCGCCACCGAGGACGCGCTGGACCGTTTCGAACCGGAAACTCTCAAGAAATAATGGTTTGCGCCGCGCGGGCGATGGTCGATCGCGCATCGGTATCGGCGCCGGGGTCAGCCGACGCAGTCCCGGTGTGGCATTGCGATCCGCGTTTGGGTTCGATTAGAGATAATGACGCGAATTGGCCTTGGAACGACGCAAGAGGTGTGACAGGGAGGAACGCGTGATGAACGGCGAGAGCGCGAAACCCGAATCCAGACCGATTGCTGCCCTGACTTACCTGCTGGGCTTTGTGACTGGAATATTGCTGCTCTACATAGAACCCTACAATCAGGACGAGTTCGTCAGGTTTCACGCGCGCCAGTCGATCGGATTTTCAGTCGTCTGGTTCGCGATCAATATCGTCTTCGGCGTGTTCATCTCGGTGCTGCCGCATGCGCTTTCGGCGCTTCTCGCCTTCCTGCAGGGGCTGATAAACCTGGGCTTGGCGATCTTCTGGCTGTTCCTGATGTACAAGGCCTATACGGGCGAGCGCTACCGGATTCCCGAGCTTGCCGACGTGGTAGACAACGTGTCGCGCAGCTTCGGCGCGCAGCCCTGAGCCGGCTCGCGCCGGCTATTTGTAGGACGCCGATACGCCCGCTTCGGGCACGGCGGGCGCCTCGGGCTCGACGGCTTCGGGCGGGCGCTGGATATTGGGAGTAGCCTGACTGACGAGCTTCAGCGTGGGCTCGCGGCCTATCGCGTCGAGCAGGCGCCGCGTGACCGCGTCGGCGGTCTGGATCGCGTTTCGGGTTTCGACCGGATAGCGGATCGTCACCTGCAGTCCCTGCTGGTTGAGCGCGAGGCGGCTTTGCGGGCGCGGCATCTCGACGTCCATGTTGAGGCTCTTCTCCATCTCCCGATACTGCCGCTGGATAGTCTCGCGATAGCGCGCGAAAACCTCCTCGATAGCGTCGAGCAGCCGCTTTTCGGCCAGCCGGTAATCGCAATCGGGCGAGAGCGTCAGGCTTACCTCCTTCCAGACGAAGTTCGACCCGGGCGCCTGTTTGAAAAAATTCCCGCTGGGCTGAAACACGATTGCGTTGGAGAACACCGCGACCCTGCCGGTTGGCTCATGATCGTTGCCGGTGCCGCCCAGTTCCATCAGGCTGAGCTTGACCAGGCCGATATCGATCACGTCGCCGGTCACTCCGGTAATCTGGACCCGGTCGCCGACCTTGATTCCGAATTTTCCGATCAGGAAAAAGTAGCCGGCGATCGAAAGCAGGACGTTCTGAAGCGCTAGCGCGATTCCCGCCGCCGCGAAGCCCATCACGGTCGCCACCGCGCCTATCTCGCTCGCGAAGTTGAACAGCAGGATCAACACCACCGCGATCGCGAGCACCAGGCGGCGGGCCTGGAGGAACTGATGGCGGCGGCGGACGTCCTGGACGTAACGGAAGGTGACGTGCCGCCACATGACGGCACCCGCAAACACCAGGGCAAGCACCACCCCGAGGATCACCAGGTGCGTTATAAGGCTTCGAAACCGGCGCTCCGACTCGCGCTCGACCTGCGCCTTCCACCGCTCGAGGTTGGATACGTAAACGTTCAGCGCCACGACCTGCTTGGCCACCGGCAATGTCGCCGCGGAAACCAGCTTGTGCCGCTCGATCAGCGCCTGGAATTCCTGCTGCTGGCCGCGCAGATGGCTCAAGTCGGTCGCCCTCGACTGACTTGCCAGCTTGTCGCCGAGGTGCCGCATCTGGATGAGATCCTTGATGAGCGGATCGCGCATGCCCTTCGCCGTCTCGGCGAGCGACTGGGTCATTTGAATCGTGTCGTCGAGCATGGAGAGCTTGCGCCCCAGCGCGAACAGGCTCTGCGAAAGCCCGATTATTCCGGTCGGCTCGGGGATATGGCGGAGCCTGAGCGCCATCCCCGGCGAAACGCCGCCAGAGTTCTTCGCGGCGGTGGCGGCGGCTTGTGAGAGGACAATCGAGCGCTGGAGTTCGTCTATTTGTGCGGAAAGGTCGCCGGACTTGCTCCGCATGCCGAGGCTGTTCGCCTTCTCGAAAGCGAGCATGCTGTTGATTGCCTCGGCGCGGGCGTTTTCGAGGTCGATCTCGCTTTGAACCGCGCCGATGGCGGAAGCGATATCGCGGCGTTTCTTTCCGCGCGCGGAAGCGAGTTCCCGCTGTAGGGCCTTGAGCTTTTGACCCGCCCGCTTTACCTCGTTCTTGGCCTCTTTTTCTTTTCCCTCAAGACTCGCGGGGCTCGTGACGCTGGCGGCAGCAGAGGCGGGCGCTTTTGCGACCGGCGGCACGACGGGCGCGGATAACTTCGCGAGCAGCTTCGCCTCGGCGTGCGCGTAATCGAACGCAAGGCCGAGAATCTCGCGGGCCATCCGCCGATCCTCGGCAAAGATCAGCACTTCCGGAGGCTCGTCAACGAGGTGCTCCTCAACTCCGAGATGCCGGTACCAGGCGATATTCTGGCTCAGATAAGAGATCACCGCGTGCCCGCGCGGAAAATTGTCGAGCCGGGAAGCCTTGGTTTGCGAAGCGGGCTTCGCGGCGGCGCTCGTGGCCGCTGCGGGACTTCCGGACGCTGCGCGTTTGGCCGCAGCGGCCTTGGCCGCCGTTGCTGGCGGTGAGGCCTTCTGCGCCGGGGTGGGCGCCGCACCGGACAGAATCGCCACGGTGGCGATAGCGAGAATGGAAGCACCAAGCGCGCGGCCCGCTTTAACAAGCGCTGCGTATGCTCTTTTGCGAAGCGTTTCCCGATCGTTTTCCAATTCAGAACGAGACCGGCTCGCCACTTCGAGATCTCGTTCCGCGGACATCAGGGGCTAAAGCCGGTGCGTCTGGAAAAGCTTAGCATC
>JAKAVX010000354.1 GCA_021827465.1 Deltaproteobacteria bacterium
GCCCGAGCGGTAGTCGCCGTGGACAACGGTGATGCGATCGGCTGTGACGGGATTCGCCTTGAGCCACGCGAAGGCGGCGTCGAGAACCGGGTAATGCTCGCCCATCCGATCGCGCTCGTAGATTTCGGACCAGTGCGCGGCCTGGATACGCGCCGGCGCGTCGAGGCTCTCGGGAACGCCGAGGAACTCAAGTCCGAGCGCGCGCCAGTCGAGCGATTGAAGACGGATCAGCTCGGAAAGAAAATCGTCGGCCACGCGCGCGCGAAGCTCGACTGATTCTTCGGCGGGGAACGCGCCGGTCGAAACGCGGCCCGAGGCGCGATGCATGATGAAGAACGGGCGGTCCATCACCGACGGATCGAGTTCGAGGAAGAGCGGTTCCGGCACCTTGATACCCGCGCGGAACATCGCGTCCAGCACCCGGAACTCGCGCTCGCGCTCGGTCTTGAGCAGGCCGCCGGTCGGATCGCGCCGTCCGATGAGCGGGCGGGAATGGCGCTCGCCGTTTTCGCTCCATTCGAGGTCGAAGGAGTAGGTCTCGCGCGAGGAACCGCCCGAGATGCGCTTGAGATCGGTCACGCCAAGCTCACGCGCATCCGGCATCTTGCGCCTCAGGTACTCGGTGAGTCTTCGTGTATCCATCGTCGCTCCGGCGGCGTCAATGATAGACCTTTGGCGTAATGAGTGTGCTCGATGAACCGGGCGGCGGCGGAGAAAACGAGCGTACCAGGCCTTCGATCTGCCGGCGCAGGCGCCGCGCCTCGGCCGTTCGTCCCTGGCGGATGAGCTCCTGCTGGAGCGCCTGGCCCTGCGCAACAAGACGACCGAGTTGGGCGCGCGCGGCGGCCTGATTCACGGAGGCGTTTGCGCCGAGGTTCTGTTGCATCGCGGCCAGCTCGCGGGTGAGGGCGTCCAGCGGGGACACGCCCGAAGGCGCCGAGCCAAGGAACTGCGCGAGTCCACCGAGCATCGCGCCCAGTCCGCGGCTTGAGAGAATCATGCGCGCCTGCGCTTCGGAGTCCGCGCCCTGAATTCGCGAGCCGGGCTGCGCGACGGGGCTGTAGGCGTTCGGGTTCCGAAGATCGAGCCACCCCGAGTCTCCGCTATTCTGTAACACGACGAGCGAATCCTGATGCACGTCGTCGGCACTCGCCCGCTGCACGTCGAAAGCGACTTCCGAACCGGCGAGCGGAGCGGGGCTGACGCTGGTGATCTGGCCGATTTGAGAGCCCTGGTACGTCACCGCGTTTCCGGGCGCGAGAGGTCCCGGCGCGTCGAGCTCGGTCGTGAAATGAGCCGCGCTCGAACAGGCGCTGAGCGTCACGGCGAGAATCGCGAGTGCGAAAAGCAGTCCTGTGCCGATTCGCGGATGCATCGTGACGCGACTGTTCCGCCTGTTACTTGAACGCGGACGCGACCTCGTTTGCGAACAGTTCCAGCGTATCGGGCGGAGCGAAGTCGCTGAAGAAGACGGTGAACGTCGTGATACCCATCGCGACGCGTTTCTTGAGTTGCTCGACGAGCTGCTTGGGCGTGCCCTTGATGCCGGTTATCGAAAACGGCTTGAGCCGCTCCGCCATTTTCCATTTCTGTTCGACTTCGGCGTCGTTTTTGCCCATGCAGACCAGCAGTTGCTCGGAGACGTTGATTTCCGACGGGTTGCGGCCGACAGCCTTGCAGTGCTCCTTGAGCACATTGTACTTGCGCTCGAAGCTGTCGTAGCCGGCGGGGCAGTTCCAGCGGTCGGCGTATTTCGCGACCAGGCGGAGCATCACTTTCTCGCCGCTGCCGCCAATCGTGATCGGCGGATGGGGCTTCTGGACGGGCTTGGGATTGTTCGGCGCGTCGTCGATCGAATAGTAGCGGCCTTTGAACGAGGCGCGCTTCTCGGTGAACATCAGTTTCAGGATCTGAAGCCCCTCTTCGAGCTGCTTCAGCCGAACGCCCATCGCGGGAAACTCGTATCCGTAGGCGCGATATTCCTCGTCCATCCATCCGGCGCCCATCCCGACTTCGAGCCGTCCGCCGCTTACCTGGTCGATCGTCGTGAGCGACTTCGCAAGCAGCGCGGGGTTTCGGTACGAGTTGCAAAGCACCAGCGTTCCGACGCGGAGTTTCTCGGTGCGCGCCGCGATTGCGCTCATCAGGGTGAGAGCTTCGGAGCAGTCGAGGTCCGGCATCCCGCGCTGCCAGAAATGATCCACGAGCCAGAGCGAATGATAGCCGAGCTTCTCGCATAGCGAGGCACGGTCGAACAACGCCTTGGGTGAAAGCCCGATCTGCGGCGAAAACACGGCAAATTCAACCTTCGTGCTCATCAGTAGTCTCCCGTTTTGCGGATGGGGTCCGAGAAAACCTGTTTCGCACGGCTCGCAAGGCAGGGTCAACCGCCGGTACGGGCCGGCTTCGGGGCATGATATAAGTTCGCCGCCGGCCAAACGTCCAGATTCGCGCGGGCGGCCGAAGTATCGCGCACCTCGACGGGGTAATACTGACTCATGCGGCGCAAAGACATTTCTCTCAGAGCACGATTGATCGCGGTCGCGATTGTGGCGGCGCTTTGGGCCATTCCGGCGCGGGCGTCGGGATTTTCCGAGGTCGGCAGAACGCGCGGATTCGCGAAGGCGCGCGGCGTTCACGAAACGGATTTCGATGCGGTTCGCGGGCCGTCGCAGTTCGACCGAATCGGGCTTCATCATCTCTATTATGGCGCGGCCGCGCCGCGTCATCCCGCAATCGTGGTGCTCTTTCTTCCCGGCACGAACATGAACGGCGAGGTTGCGCCCGACGATCCGCGCTACTCGTTCCCGCTCTATCTCGCCGCGCACGGTGTTGACGTATGGACGATGGACTATCGCACGCACTTCATCCCGCCCGAGACGCCGATTGCGAAACTCGGGGAGCTTCGGGGATGGACGTGCGACCTGTTCGTCTCGGATATCGCGGCGTCGTCGAATTTTATCCGGCGCGAAGCCGGGCAGCCGAAGATTTTCGTCGCGGGATTTAGCCGCGGCGTCGAGTTCGAATATCTCTTCGCGTCGATATATCCGGAGCGCGTCGAGGGGCTGATCGCGCTCGACGGATTCATCCCGCGCCGGCCCGCGGGCCCGGTGCCCGAGCGTTACGCCGACGACCTCGGCGGACGCCATCTCACGTGGGCCAAGCGAAAGGCGCTTATCGAGCGCGTAATCGAAAATCCCGACGGGCCCGCGCCGCTAAAGAAATTCAAGACCGCGCGGGAGAACTTGGAATACGTGTTGTACCACTCGGTCGGCTTCGGCGGGCATGGCGGCCTGGCGAATCCCGAGGGTGGATTCTCCAACGTTGAGGTGCTCGCGCGAGTGCTCGCGACCTACGATCGCTACTGGCCTGCGGTGCAGGACGCGGAAAATCCGTTCACGCCCGCGCGGCTTAGTCGGCTTCGCGCGTCTAAGATCCCGGTAATCGCTTTCAGCAGCAGCAATATAGCGCCGGGATGGCCCGCGATGGTGGCGGAGTCGGCGCATTCGACCGCGAGCCGCGACGTGACCGTCACGAATTTCCCCGGATGGGGTCATCTGGACGTGCTAAGCGGAACGGAGGCCGAAGCCAGGGTGTATGCGCCCGTGCTCGGATGGCTCAGGCAGCATCGGAAGGCGGCGAGCGATGTGGCGGCGGGGGATAGGGCGGCTCTGCACGCCGCGTCGCGATAAGAATGACCGCAAGCGCCCACATTCCAAAAGCAAAGCCAAGTATGGCCCAGAGCGCTGTCGTACGGTCGTGGCGCGAGGCGATGATCGCGGTCAACGGTGCGAGGGTCGCGTCGATTGCGAGCGAAGTCACGATCAGATTGAGCGGCGCCTGATGATAGCCCATCAGGGCGAAGCCCGACATGAAGCCCAGCACTGTCGCCAGCGTGTTCATGGTTTCAGCAGCGTCAAATATATATAGTTTGTACTATGGCACGACGCGACGCAGGTAGCCTGGTTTCCAAGCTCAGGCAAATGAGCGAAGAGGGAATTTCGAGCTTCTTCAACGAGGTCATGAGCAACGAACGCCTGCGCAAAGGGATGGCCCGGGTGGGCGAGCGCTTCATGGAAAACAAGCGCAGCTTCGATCGCAATGTCGAGACCGTGCTCGACTTCGTGAATATCCCGTCCAAGAAAGACGTTCGCGATCTCAAGACTCGAATCGACCATCTGAGCAGCCAGCTTCTCAACCTTAGCATCAAGGTGGACCGATTCATCGCCAGGGAAGCGCACAAGGCG
>JAKAVX010000355.1 GCA_021827465.1 Deltaproteobacteria bacterium
ATACGTTGATGAGCTTTGGAAATCGGTCCGCGATCGTGCGCCAACCAATTTCGAGCCGCTCGCATCGCGCAGGAGTGTTCGGATTGAAGACGACATCGGCATCCGCGAGCAGCCGCATCAGCAAATCGCGTGCGCGCGAATCTTCCAGATTAAGGGTCACACCGAGCTTGTTGGTGTTGAGATAAAGATGCAGCCCGCCGGTTTCCAGATCAGGCATCGCATCGCGAAACGGACCGAGTTGACGCTCGCGCGCGCCCGAGCGCGGCGGTTCGACCTTGATTACCTCTGCGCCAAAATCGGCGAATGACTTCGCCGCCATCGCCGCAGCCATAAACGGAATCGTGTCGAGGCACGGCAACTCAATAACCTTCAGGCCGTCAAGCGCCTCGGGCGGTTCTTGGTAGTCCTCGAAGTGCGCCATCAGGATCGCCTTCGTGCGATACGATCGAGCAGTCCAATCAGTTCGCCCATCGACTCAATCACGTGATCCGGACGAAAGTTCGGATGATTTTGCAGATAGTGAACAGACGCGGTTCCGGTCGCCACCGCCACCGACGCGCCGTACCCGGCCTCGTCCGCCGCCATGATATCGCGCGGTTCGTCGCCGACGTATATGCATTCGCGCGTTTCGACCGCTGCGCGCGCGGCGGTCTGGCGCAACAACTCGGTCTTATCGAGCATCTCCTTCATAGAGCTAGCTGTCTGGGTCACAATCTGATCAAGAAGCCGCGCAATCCCCGCTTCCGCGAGCTTGTGCGCCAGCGCCTGCGCATCTCCCGGACGGCTTGTGATCACGGCAGTCGCGTAACCGCGGCGCTTGATTTCGGCCAGGGCCTCCGGGACGTGCGGGAGGAGTTCGAGCCTGCCATTGCGCGCGATCACGGCCATAAAATGTGCGAACGCCCGTTTCATATACTCGGGGCGCTTATCATCAGGGATGCCGAGCCAGAGTTCGCCGGTGGCAAGCGCCAGATCATAGCGTTCGCGGGTCAGTTCAGGCTCCTGACCAAAGTCGCGCAGGGTGTTTCGCGCGGCAATATAAAGCGGGCCGTGAATATCGACCAGAGTTCCATCAAGATCAAAGAAAATCGCCTTGAAATCTCGTTTAGACAACCGGGTTATCCCTGCTTTGGCGGACGCTCGGCCGCCGATTCGAGCTGGCTCCCCTTTGAAGCCTTTTGCTTCGACACTTGTCAAGCGTGGCGGAAGCATGCGATCGCGGAGTTCCGGAGGCGTGAGCTTGCATTCGTTCGATACACTTATGCGCCGGGAGCTTTCCGATCATAGAGGAGAAGGTACTCGCGGCGCCCACCGATGACTTTTTTCACGTAGTCGCGCGTCTCGCGATAACCGATATTTTCGACCCACTCGTCGTCGGGACCGGGAAATTTGCTGGCCCAATTTTGCACTGCGTGTTCGCCGCCGTTGTAGGCGGCAACCGCCTTGAACTCATCGCCGCCGAACATCGCAAAGAGACCCTCTAAATACGCCGTGCCGAGCGACACGTTCACCGTCGGATTGTAAAGATCGAGCGCGTCCGGTTGTAGCCCGATTTGCGCGGCGACGCGCCGCGCAGTCGAGGGCAACAGTTGCATGAGCCCCTGTGCGTCAGACACTGATGTCGCGCGCGGATCGAACAGACTTTCTTGACGCGCCAACGCGAGCACCAGCCACGGGTCGAGCGCGCGGCGGCGCGCATCCGCACTGAACAGATCCCAGTATGCGCGCGGATAACGGACTCGTTCCGCCTCGGCGGCGCTAAGGTGGCCGCGCTTTACCATCCGGGACGCCGCGACGATCGCGTCACGCCACGCGTCAGCCATGATCAGGCCGGCAAGCACGAAGGCGTCCAGTTCCCGATTACCGGCGGACTCGGTTTCAAGCGCTCGCAGTTCACCGGCCTCGAGCTCCTTGATGCCGAGCGTGCGCAGCGCTGAGACGCGCTCAAGATGATACCGGACAAGCGCCGAAGTGCTCGACGGCGCGCCGGAGAATGACGGATCGGGAGCTGATGCCGCCGGCAGGTATGGCGCAGCGGCCGCGACGCGCCGGCTCGCGAGCGCGGGATAATAGTTGCTGTCGGTGCTGGCGGCGAGGCGGAGATAGATGACCCGCGCCGCGGCAGCGCCGCCGCTCTTCTCGAGTGATCGCGCACGCCAGTAGTCGAACATGTCACGCTCGGAAACACCCCGCGCACGCGGACGCATCGTGGCGAACATCCGCGCCGCCTGCTCATAGCGCGCAGTCATGTAATAGGTCCACGGCGCGCGGAAACGCGCGTCAGCCGCCGATTCGCTCGAGGGATAACGCGAGTAGAGCCGCGCATACTCGGCGCGCGCGGCATCGTAGTTATGCAGCTCCTCGTTGATCCGCCCGATTCGCAGCATCGCGCCCGGTGCGCGGACGCTTGAGGGGAAGTCCGCGGCGATTCGCCGAAAGGCGGACAGCGCGCGCGTGGTATCGTCCTCGCGCCAGTACAGCATCGCGAGTGCGTAGAGCGCGGAAGCGGCGGACGGTCCGCGCGGCGCTATTGTCAGGTAACTCAGGATTGCGCGCTTCTCGCGCGGCGCATTTCCGCGCGAGGCCTCGGCCTCGAGCCACAATAACTCGGCGCGAATCGGCGTGGGCGGACTTGCGGCGAGCGCGCGCCGGATCTGCGCCATCGCCAATCGCGGCTGTCCTTCGCGGACGAGCAGCGCGGCTTCGCTGCGTGCATAGTCGAGCACGCGCGACGGCGCAAGTGCAGGTTTCGCTGCAAGCATCGCGTAGGCGAGCGCCCGCGCCTGCGCATCGGCTGGCCCGCGAGGGTAGCGACTCCGTAAATCCATCGCCTGCTCGTACGCGTCGTTGTACTGCCCCATCGCGGCCATCGCCTGTGCTTCGACCAAAAGCGCTTCCTGCCCGAGGGCCGTCCCGGACGATTGCGTCGCCGCGTGCGCCGCGACGGAAGCTGCTTCGGACGAGCGCTTAAGTGTCAGCAGTGTGCGCGCGAGTTCGAGATCGCCGCGCGGTGTCATCACGCTCTCTGGATAGAGATCGCGCAGCCGCTCGAAAGCGGCCGCGGCATCGGACAAATCCCCTTGCTCACGATAGGCCGAGCCGAGATAGAAGAGCGCATAATCGGCCAGCACTGGAAAGTGACCGGAAGCATAAGTCAATTTCGGGATTGCGACCGACGCGTCATGCGCGACGTAGGCGCGATAGCCGTCGATGAATTCCTGCTGGGGGTCGGCGGAAGCGTTACCAGACGACGACGTCTGCGCGGCGAGCCCTTGAGCGGCAGGCGGTCCTTGCGCGCGGGCCACATGCGAACACGCCACCGCGCTTGTGCATCCGTAAAGCGCAATCGCAGCGACGATCATCCGTTGCGTGCAACGACGCCATCTGATTTCCATCTGATCGTGGTTAGCGCACGCGGCGCGGCGCTTCAATCCAGATGCGCTAAGAAACCAGTGCGACGCGTGCCACTGGCCCGCCGGACGCGACAGCCGGTATTCTGGGTTGGCTCGTGTCGCCGGTATGCGATCAATGACCTCCTCGTGCAATCGACCCGCGCTGATTCTTGCCTCGGCTTCGCCGCGTCGTCGCCAGCTTCTCGCGGCGGCAAACCTATCTTTCGAGGCCGCCGCGAGCGCGATTGCGGAGCTGCGCCGCGATGGAGAAGGAGCGCGTGATTACGCGCTACGGATGGCGAGCGAAAAGGCGCTCGCGGTCTCTTCCAGTTTTCCACACGCATTGGTGATCGGCGCTGACACGGTCGTCGAGTGCATGGGCGAAGTGCTAGAGAAGCCGGCCGACGGCGACGACGCGAGGCGAATGCTGACGATGCTTTCGGGGCGCACGCACACCGTCATAACCGCATTCGCAATCGCGCGCGGGCGCGAAGTGCTCACCCTTGATGCGGTGGAAAGCAGGGTCACATTTCGCGCGCTAAGCGCCGCCGAGATCAGCGATTACATCGCCAGCGGCGAACCATTTGACAAAGCTGGTGCCTATGGAATTCAGGGTGCGGGCGGTGGGTTCATTTCGTCGCTGGACGGCCCCCGGGACAACGTAATGGGCCTGCCGGTCGCGGAGGTCTTGGCCGCCCTGCGGCGAGTAGGATTCGTGCGATGCTGACGCGTGCCGAAATCACCGCACGACTCGCCGACGTGCGCGGGCGTATCGCTGACGCTACGCGCCGTTCAGGTAGAGCAAAGGAGACTGTCACGCTTGTGCTCGCCAGCAAGACCCAAT
>JAKAVX010000356.1 GCA_021827465.1 Deltaproteobacteria bacterium
CGGAAATTCTGGACGATAATCTCCTGGATATGGCCGTGACGCTCGTTGCTGTCGCGCAGCGCGAGCAGGCTTAGCGCGCGTTCGGCCGGAGTGTCGCCGATTCCGAGCAGGATTCCGCTGGTGAAGGGGATTTTGAGCTCGCCCGCCTCGTCGATCATGCGCATCCGAAGCGCGGGATCCTTGTCGGGTGCCCATTGATGCGGCCCGCCGCGCGCCCGCAGCCGGGGCGAGATGTTTTCCAGCATCAGGCCCATGCTCGCGTTTAGCGGACGCAGCATCGCCATCTCCTCACGCGTCATCAACCCCGCGTTGGTGTGAGGCAACAGTCCCTGGGCGAGCGCGAGTTCGCAGGCGCGCGCCACGTATTCGATCGTCGTGCGCACGCCGAGCTCGCGCAACGTCTCGCGGAACTCGCGGAAGGCGACTTCAGGCTTGTCGCCGAGGCACATCAGCGCCTCGCGGCATCCGAGTTGCGCGCCGCGCCGAGACCATGCGCTGATTTCATCCGGCGTCATCGTCCACGCGCCCGGATCGCCCGGATCCTTGCGGAACGTGCAGTAGGTGCATCGATCGCGGCAAAGATTCGTGATCGGCAGGAAGACCTTGCGCGAATAGGTGACGTCGCGGCCCTTGCCGCGGTCGCGAAGCTCGCCCGCCGCGTCGAGCAGATCGCCGAGGTCCGGCTCGGGACACTCGATGAGCGCGATCGCGTCGGCTTGGCTCAAACGCTCGCCCGCAAGCGCGCGATCCAGCACCTCGCGAACGGGTTCGCGCGTGCCGCGGCTCGGGGCGGTCAGGGCGTTTTCGCTGTTCATCCTTGGCACCTTATAGGTGATCAGTTTTATGCACGCAACAAAGCAGCCGTCTATAGTCACGGGCGGTCGTCCGGGTTCGGCGCGGGAAGGGCCGTGCGGGGCGAACTAAGGCCTGCGAAGTGATAATAATCGCCTCAGGTGCGAGTTCCATAACAGGGGAGGCGGCCATGACCCGGTCCGATCGGATTTCATGCCCGGCAATGCTGGCGGACACGCCCGCGGCGCATACCTACTCGATTGTCGCGCGCGACCCGCTGAGTGGCGAACTCGGCGTTGCCGTTCAGTCGCACTGGTTTTCGGTCGGCTCGACGGTTTCGTGGGCGGAAGCCGGAGCCGGCGCGGTCGCGACCCAGGCTTTCGCCGATCCCGGCTACGGAAAAATGGGCCTCGAGTTGATGCGTGTGGGGCAGAGCGCGCCCGACGCGCTCGCCAGGCTGCTCGCCTCGGATCGCAAGCGCGAAATTCGGCAGGTTGCGATGGTGGACTCACAAGGCAGGGTCGCGGTCCATACCGGTCAGGCGACAATCCCGGAGGCCGGACATGAGACCGGCGAGGGCTTCTCGGTACAGGCCAACATGATGCTCAAGGCCAGCGTCTGGCCCGCGATGGCGACGGCGTTCAAATCCGCGAGCGGCGATCTCGCCGAGCGAATGCTTGCCGCGCTGGAAGCGGCCGACCGAGAAGGCGGCGACGTGCGCGGACGCCAATCGGCGGCGCTGGTGATGGTTCGGCCCATACCGACCGGACTTGCGTGGCTGGACAGATTGATCGACGTGCGCGTCGACGACCATCCGGAGCCGCTCAAGGAGCTGAGGCGGTTGGTGCACGTGCAGCGCGCGTACGGGCACAAGATGGCGGGCGATTCGGCGTTTGCGAAGGGCGAGGTCGAGCGCGGCACGTTTGAATACGACCAGGCGCGCTTGTTGGTGCCCGACAACCTCGAATTCCCGTTCTGGCACGCGGTCGCACTGCTTAGCCTCGGGCGGATGGAGCAGGCGGTCACCACGTTTCGCGAGGTTTTCGCCAGGGATCCCAACTGGGCGATCCTCGGCGCGCGGATGGCGCGGTCGGGCCTGATGCCGTGCGACAACGCGACGGCGGAGCGGGCGATTTCCGAAGCGGCGCGCGAAGCCGACGCAGACGGAATCGGCGCGCCAAGGCCGTAGGTCGGCAAAGTTTCCCTCGTTGCGGGGCTGGCGACGGTTGCCTTACACTTTTATCAGCCGATGCCCGCTTGATCAGGCAATTTCAGGAGTACCGTATGCCTGAACCACAGACGAAAGCCGAGACAGGCGTGACCGCACCTCGCGTCGAATACGAACTCCAACTCTATTACTGGATGAAGCTGATACGCGCCTTCGAGGAGCGCGTCTCACGGCTCCATCGCCAGAACAAAATCTTCGGCGGGGTCTATTCCGGCGCCGGGCAGGAAGCGATTTGCACCGGGATCTGCGGCCCGCTTCGGCTTGGCGATTTCGTCGCGCCGCTGCACCGCGATCTCGGAGTCTTTCTGGTGCGCGGCGTCGAGCCTGGCCGCCTGATGGCGCAGTTGATGGGCAAGGAAACCGGGCTCTCGCGCGGCAAGGATTCGTTCCTGCACGGCGGAGACCTCGAGCACGGGGTTTTCGGTTCGACCTCGATGCTGGGTTCGTCGTTGCCGGTGGCCGTGGGCGCGGCGCTCAAGTTCAGGATGAAGCGCGAGAACCATATCGCGGTCGCCTTCTTCGGCGAGGGCACGTCCTCGCGTGGCGACGTGCATGAGGCCATGAACTTCGCGGGCGTGCACAAGCTTCCCGTCCTGTTCGTGTGCGAGAACAATCGCTACGCCTACTCGACGCCGCTCGAAAAGCAGATGGCGATAGAGGACGTCGCCGACCGCGCCGCCGCCTACGGGTTCGCGGGCCATACGGTCTCGGGCAACGACCTGCTCGCGGTGTTCGAATTGACCGACCGCGTCACGAAACGCATTCGCGCGGGCGGCGGACCGGAGCTGATCGAGTGCAAGACCTATCGCTTCCACGGCCATAGCGAGCACGACCCGGCGCTCTACCGCGACAAGGAGGAACTTTTGCAGTGGGAAAGCCGCGATCCGATCCCGCTGTACGAGTTCTATCTCGAAAAGCGCGGACATGACTTGAAACGTATCCGCGACGACGTCGATGCGCGCACGCACGAAGTGCTGCAGGCCGCCGTCGAATTCGCCGAGCAGAGTCAGTATCCGAATCCCGAAGAAGCGCTCGAAGACCTGTACGCGTCGCCGCCTGCGGCGGGTCGGCGCCAGGCCGATTGAGGCGTCGCGATGGAGATCACCTATATCCAGGGAATCAACCAGGCGCTGCACGAGGAGATGCATCGCGACGAAAACGTCTTCGTGATGGGCGAGGACGTGGGCGAACTCGGCGGCGCGTTCAAGGCGACCGACGGATTGCTCGCGGCTTTCGGCGACGAACGGGTTGTCGATACCCCCATCTCGGAGACGCTGATCGTCGGCGCCGGAGTGGGCGCGGCGGTGCTCGGGATGAGGCCGGTGGTCGAGATGCAGTTCGCGGACTTCATCTCGTGCGCGTTCGATCAGATCGTCAACATGGCGGCGACGCTGCGCTATCGGCACGGCGGACGCGCCTCGTGCCCGATGGTGATTCGCGCACCCTCCGGCGCGGGCGTTCACGGCGCGCTGTTCCATTCGCAGAATCCCGAGGCGTGGTTCACGCGCGTGCCCGGGCTGAAGGTCGTTGCGCCGGCGACGGTTTACGACGCCAAGGGACTTCTCAAGGCCGCGATCCGCGACGACGATCCTGTCGTCTATTTCGAACACAAGCGCCTTTACCGGAGCCTCAAGGACGACATTCCGGAGGGCGATTTTGTCGTGCCGATCGGCGTTGCGGAACTCCGGCAGGAGGGCGGCGACCTTTCGATAATCACTTACGGAGGCACGCTCAATCAGTGCCTCGACGCGGTGCGAATAGTCGAAAAGGAAGACGGCCTTTCGGCCGAAGTGCTCGATCTCCGGACGCTGCTGCCCCTCGATCGCGAGGCGATTCTGAAAACCGCGCGCAAAACCGGCAAGGTGCTCGTCGTCCACGAGGACCGGCTGACGGGCGGCTTCGGCGGCGAGGTCGCGGCGATAATCGCCGAGCACGCGTTCGAGGATCTCGACGCGCCGGTCCGGCGGCTTGCCGCGCTCGATACGCATACCGCCTTCAGCCCGCCGCTCGAAGAATACATTCTGCCCAACACCAACAAGATCGTTGACGCGATCCGGAGCCTCGCAGCGTACTGACCATGGCAGTTGAAGTAACGATGCCCCAGATGGGCGAGAGTGTGGTCGAAGGCACGATTGCAAAGTGGCTGGTCAAGGAAGGCGATCGGGTAGCCGAGGATCAATCGCTGTGCGAAATCTCGACCGACAAAGTTGAC
>JAKAVX010000357.1 GCA_021827465.1 Deltaproteobacteria bacterium
TTTCCGCTCAGCACCGGGATGTTCTTAAGGGTTTCGATCGAGTCGATGTTCTTCTCGTAGTACTGGGCGGTCAGGAAGTAGTCATTGCCGGTCTTCGGATCGATCCAGATCGACGGCGCGATCATCACGTTCGAGGTGAGCGCCGTGATTACGTTGTCGACGACATTCTTCTCAGTCAGTCCAAGGCGCGCCGCCTCGATGCGATCGACGTCGATATTGAGCGTCGGATAGCCGGCTTCCTCGGGAATGAAGGTCTCGGAAATCTGCGGCAGCGAGGAGATCGCCCATTGCGCCATACGCGCACCGCGGAACAGCGGGCCGTAGTAAGCACCGGTGAACTGGATATCTATCGGCGCAGCAAGGCCATTGTTCAGAACCGAGTCGATTATGCTTCCTGAGCTGAAAAACACGCGCAACTCGGGCAGCTTCTTTGCGATGACCGCTTTGAGCCGCTTGATGTAAGTGAAAGTCGAAACCTTGTGGTCCGGTTTCAACGCGACCATCACGAAGCCCGAATCGGGAGACGCGTTGGGCGAGAAGATCGCCGAGAACCCCGGAGCCAGCCCGATGTTCGAGACGACCTGCGAGAGTTCGTCCTTCGAAATCACCTGGCGGATGGAATTTTCGAGCTTCGCCGTGAGCGCTTCGGTCAACTCGATACGCATCCCGAGCGGCCCGTGATAGTTGATTATGAATTCGCCCGAATCGGTGCGCGGGAACAGCTCGGTGCCGAGCTTCGACCACGTCATCAGGCTCGCCGCGAGCAGGACCGACGCCGCCGCTATAACGATAAACTTGTGATCGAGCGCCCTGGACAGAAAACGCTCGTAGTGGTCCGCGAACCCCTCGTAGCCGCGCATGAAAACGCCGAAAAAGCCCGAGCGATGCTCCCCGCTTTCCTCGGCGCGCGCCTCGTTGGGATCGAGGAAGTGCGCGCAGTAAAGCGGGATGATCGTCATCGCGACCACGTATGACGCCGCCATCGCGAGCACCACCGCGAGCGCGAGCGCGCTGAACAGGTACTTCGCGACTCCGAACAGGAACATCACCGGGAAGAACACGATACAGGTGGTGAAGGTGATCGCCAGAACCGGCAGCGCAACTTCCTCGGCGCCTTCGCGCGCCGCCTGCACCGAGTCTTTCCCTTCGGCCATGTGGCGGTTGATGTTTTCGAGGACGATTACGGAATTGTCGATCAGCCGGCCGATCGCCAGCGCGAATCCGCCCAGCGTCATGATGTTGATCGTCGAGCCGTCGAGGTACAGGCCGAACAGCCCCGCCAGTATCGAGAGCGGGATGGAGAGAAAAATAGCGATCGTCGAGCGGAAGCTCCCGAGAAATACGAGGACCATCAGCGAAGCGAGTATCGATCCCGAGCTCGCCTCGTGCTCGAGGCTTTCCAGCGCCTCGCGGATATACGCCGACTGATCGAAGATCGCCTTGAGGTTCATCCCCCGGGGCAGCGGAATCCGCTGCAGGATCGCGCGGACGCCCTCAACCACCGAGATCGTGTTGGCGCCGCCCTGCTTGAGCACCGGGATATAGACTGAGCGCTGTCCCTTGATGCGCACGATGTTCTGCTGGATCTCGGCCGCATCCTCGGCGTGACCGATGTCGCGGATAAGGACCGGCTCCTCACCTTCCTTGGCGACTTTCACCGGAACATTGTTGATGCTCTGCGGGTGCTCGATCATCGCGTTGGTGTAGATGAAGTAGTCGGTATTGCCGATCTTCGCGTCGCCCGCCGGGATGATCAGGTTGGCGTCGTTGAGCGCGTGGACCACGTCCATCAGGCTCAGCCCGCGCGCCTGAAGCGCGTCGCGGTTCACGTAGGCCATTATCTGGCGATACTTGCCGCCGAACGGCGGCGGCACCGAGGTTCCCGAAACCGTAGCGAGCCAGTTGCGGATGTTGTACTGCGCCTGGTCGCGCAAGGTGGTCTGCGTGTAGCCCTTGCCCGACACCGTAACCAGCACCACCGGCAGCGACGAGGCTCCGGCCGGAAGCACCAGCGGCGGCAGCGTGCCGGGCGGCATGTGCCGCAAGTCAGCCATCGCCAGGCTCGACAGCGAGGCCGCCGCCGCGTAAACGTTCACGTCCTTGTGGAAGAAAACCTTGATGATGCTGACGCCGGGAACCGAGCGCGACTGGATGTACTTGATACCGCTGCCGAGCGTGAAGAAGCGCTCGAAACGGGTCGTGATGTCCGCCTCAATCTGCATCGGCGGCATCCCGGGATAAAATGTTGCGACGATTACCGCCGGCGTATGCAGCCCGGGAAAAACATCTACCGGCATCCGCCGGATCGCAGTGAGTCCGAGGAGCGCCACGATAAGCGCGCCCACGATTATCACGTGAGGATTGCGAAGTGAGAATCCAGCCATTGGAGCTAACCTGGCTGGACCAGCGGGTCGGGATCGGTTGAGTGCGAAAGCAACTTGCGCCGCATCGAGAATGCGAGCACGTCCCGCACCACGAGCAGCCCCTGCACGCCGCGTGCGACAAAGCCGATTGCATCAAACGCCGGAAGCTGGCGCTTTGGCACCGGCGCCCGTGCGCTGCGATGGATATGCTTGTCCTGGCCGGTATCGGTGAGATCGAGGACCGTGTGCCGGCCTGTGACCCGGCCTATTTGCGAAGCCCCGAAGAAATGGCGTAAGCGCCAAACTTTAACGGCGGGTACTATGAAGGCGATGGCGATCCCGATGACGCATCCGACAACGAAACGAGTCGTTGTCGTCTTGCCGCAGGCCTTGGGCGATACCTTCATCAGCGACGACGAGCGTTTTCCCGTTGGATCTTCGCAAGAAAGAGGGATTCACGCTCTGAAAAAACTCGACGGGAATATAGGTTGCGCAATTTCTCCTTCTGTTTGCCGTCAGCTTGCGCAAGGTCTAACCCCCGAGTGACCAGATTGTCAACCTTGGGCGGCGTTTACGCCATCGCTGCGCCACCGGCCAGTCATCCTTGCGCCGCCGACCGCGATAGCTGCGCTCGCCTGGGAGCGATCTCGCGCGGCTCGAACGAAACGGCGGCAGATGCAATCGCATCCGCCGCCGCTGATCCTGCGTGAGCCGGCAGTGGCCGGACTATGAAACGATGTCGAGCGAGCTGAAGTAGAAAGCGACTTCGCGTGCCGCCGTCTCGGGAGCGTCCGAGCCGTGCGCGGCGTTCTGCTCCACGTCGATTCCGAAGTCCTTCCGGATCGTGCCCGGGTTCGCCTTTTTCGGATCGGTCGCGCCCATCAGCTCACGCCATCGGAGGATCGCGTTATCGCCTTCCAGCACCGCGATCACGACCGGCCCCGACGTCATGTAGTCGCACAGCGTGCCGTAGAACGGGCGCTCCTTGTGCACCTCGTAGAACCTCTCAGCCTGGGCGCGCGTGAGATGCATCAGCTTGAGCGCGCGGAGCTTGAGGCCCGAGGCTTCGATCCGTTTCAGGATGTCGCCGATAAAACCGCGCCGCACAGCGTCGGGCTTCACTATGGCAAGAGTGCGTTCCATGTCAGGCGCGTCCCTTCCCGTCGAGCAGATTCTTCATCGTCGAGCCAAGCTCGGCCGGGCTCATCGCGACTGCGACGCCGCAGGCCTTGAGCGTGGCAATTTTGTCGGCAGCGGTTCCGCGTCCGCCTGAGATGATCGCGCCCGCATGGCCCATCCTGCGCCCCTTGGGCGCGGTCTGTCCCGCGATAAACGCGACGACCGGCTTCTTCACGTTGTTCTTTATGAACTCGCCGGCTTCCTCTTCGGCGGTTCCGCCGATCTCGCCTATCATGATGATCGCGCGGGTCTTCGGATCCTCGTTGAACAGGCGAAGCGCGTCGATATGGGTCGTGCCGACGATTGGGTCGCCGCCGATCCCGATACACGACGACTGGCCGAGTCCGAGCCTGGTCAACTGATGCACGGCCTCATAGGTGAGCGTGCCCGAGCGTGAGACCACGCCGATATCGCCGGGCTTGTGGATGTAGCCGGGCATGATTCCGATCTTGCACTCGCCGGGCGTGATGATGCCGGGGCAGTTCGGTCCGATAAGCCTGCTCTTCGAGCCGCGCAGGTAATGGGCCACCTTGACCATGTCGAGGACCGGAATTCCCTCGGTGATACAGATGATCAGCTCGATTCCGGCCGCCGCGGCTTCCAGGATCGCGTCGGCGGCGAACGGCGGCGGCACGTAGATAACCGTCGCGTTGGCGCCGGTCTCGCGGCGCGCCTTCTCAACG
>JAKAVX010000358.1 GCA_021827465.1 Deltaproteobacteria bacterium
AAAACGTTCTGGAAGAACGCCGGGCGGACGTTCTGAACCTTCTGAAAGAAGGCTTCCGGACTGGCATCGACCGGCGGAAACAGCGCCGAGCCCGCCCGTGCCTCCAGCAGCGCGCGTGTCTGGCTACCATAGCGGCTCTGCAGCAGCGCAATCCAAAACCACACCAATGCATAGAGCGTCCACTTCCGTTGTCGCTCGCGCCCCTCGCGTCGCCGCAAACACCTCCTGACACAGCGACTCGGTCAGGTACTTCCATACGACCGACAAGTATTTCGCCGACGGTACCTCCGCGACCGCCAGCTCCAGCTTGCGTCGGCTCAGAGAGGACTTCCGATTGTCTTCAAAACAAACTGTGCCACCCCTTTGATTAGGTTGTACGAAAAATTGCGTTAGCGGCGATGGGGCTTAACGGAGTGCCATTCATTCAGGGCCCAAAGCCCATCCGTACAAGTCGACCGGCGGTTTTTAGCGTTCCAGCCCACCCGAACAATCACAGTGGTCGATTTATCGAGGTTCCCTGTATCGTGTGGTCTTAGGGCGGCAATTCGCGAATCGCGCGTCATTTCCTGCGAATGATCACTCGCTTCCGATCAGGTGCCCAAGAACGGCAGCCTCTTACGCGAGGCGCGCGACGGAGTCGCGCCAGACCACCTTCGCATGGAGATCGCGCTCGACCGGTAGTCTCATGCCGTAGCAATTGTTGAGGAGATGATGCAGGGCGTTGGCGGCGATCTGCCGCCAGGGGATGAGCAAGGTCGTGAGCGGGGGGATGGTGAGCGCAGCGATGTCGATCCCGTCGTAACCCATCACCGAGACATCCCCCGGCACGTTGAGCCCCGCGGCGCGAAGTCCGGCCAGCGCGCCGATCGCCATCTCGTCGTTGGCGCAAAAGAGGGCGGTGAACGCACGGCCGCGCCGCAGTAGTCTCTGGATTGCCGAGCAACCGCTCTCCGGGGAAAAGTCTCCCAGCTCGTGCGGCACGGTCGCGGGGTCGATGCCGCGTTCGGCGAGTGCGGCCATGAACCCGCGTATGCGCAGCTGGTTGTCGTTTGAAGTCTTCGGACCCTCGATGACCGCAAGTCTCCGGTGGCCGGTGTCGTACAGCGTATGCGCGGCGAGCGCTCCGGCGGCTTTGTGGTCGGGATTGAAGCACTGTGCGCGAAAGTGCGGCTCGTCGCGATTCAGTAGCACGAAATTCGGCGCCAGTTCGGCGATGCGCGTAACGTCCCCTGTTTTTAGCGCCGTGCCCATCACGAGCAAGCCGTCGCAGCCGCGGTCGGTGAGAAACTGCGCGCCATCGAGTGCGTCCTGCCGTTCAGTCGCGAGCGTCTGACCGAAGTCGACTACGATATGGCACCCTTGGGCGCGCAGCGTCGTGTAGATGGAGTGCAGGATCGGGGTGTAGAACGCTCCCTGCGCCAAGGGCACGAATGCCCCGATGGTGTGCGACTGGCCCCGCTGCAACACCCGCGCGGCGTGGGAGGGTCGGAATCTGAGTTCCTCGATCGCGCGCTCCACGCGCCGGACCGCATCGGCCGAAACCGGGCCGCTGCGCGAGATGACACGCGACACCGTGCCCACACCGACTCCCGCCCGCTTTGCAACATCCTTGATCGTTGCCATTGGCGTACGGTACCAGAGTGCCGCGATTATTGCCCATATGTGCCGAGCGATCGGGTCATACCGGCGCGCATGAGTGGATTGCAACCGTGCGTTCGGGTTATTGCGCGCGACTGACTCGAGGTTTCTGGTTGGGTTTCGTGGTTCGACTCCCTATGGAGGGGAACATCGGGACTTGTTCGCCTTTTTTGAGGTTTGCGGGCTACAGTCCGACCTGCTTTCGTGTGGTGTCGCTGCAGCAGCCCCGTACCCCCGCTCCACGGGCGCTTCGCGCTGCTACGCCGCCGAGCGAACGGCGCGGGCTCTGGGGATCAGCAACTTGCACAGGTCGGCGCCACCGCCCTTGCGGATTCGCAGCAGGACTCTGCTTTGCCGACATGGGAGCCCTTCTGAGACACCAACCCGAGCCAAGCCGCCATGTACCGGCCTTCCCGTGAAGGTACGCGAGACCAAGTTCTTCCGGTGCCGCCTCCGGTCCGTACGGTACAGGGTAGCGTACCTGCACGATCCTGCCGAATACCCCGATCTCTTTAGAGCAGGCCACTCCCACCCGGCCTGGGCGGTCCGAGCGCGTGGTGGTATGCAGTCGTGAAGCGGGGCTGTTCAGCATACCCGGAAATACCCCTACTATGTCTCAACGGCACGTGAATCGGACGGGTTCGCGCCGTCTCTCGTGCGCTCGGTATTGACATTGATCTTAGCCTGGTAGACAATGCCGCACGAAAGTGGAAACGTTTCCACTCAAGCAGGCAGCGAACCTCTGACTTAGAGTCCGGCATTGCTGAATTTTGGCGGAAGCGGGGACCCAGTCATTATCAACGACGGCTGGGTTTTCGTCACATGTACAGAAGTTCGCTGGAACAAATAGAGTTCTTTAGGGGGGGTAAGAGTTATGACACGCTTTTCGGAGCGCACCACGCGCGCGTCGATTTCGATCGCTGTTGCCATGGCGCTCGCATGCACAGCGCGCGCACAGGGCGTGGTTGCCCCAAAGCATCACATACTTTCGACAGCGGCCGCCAAGCACACCCACGCTGCTGCCAGCACTGCGCTGCACGCGGTGGTGATCTCGGGCATCGTCGGCAGCATCGAGAGTTCGCTGCAAGCTCAGAAGATGTCCAACGAACTCGTCGAGGTGGTCTCCGCCGAGGACATTGGCAAGCTTCCCGATCCGAGCATCGCGGAGAGTCTCGCGCGACTGCCGGGTGTGATGGCCGAACGCGGTGGTGACGGATTCGCCGATCAAATCTCTATCCGCGGTCTATCCTCACAGTTCGTCGGTACGCTGGTCAACGGCAACGTGCAGGCGACGACGGGTGAGAACTGGGGTGTGAGCTTCAATCAGATTCCGGCGTCGCTGGTGAGCGGGGCCACGGTGTACCTCACTCCGAACGCCGCACTCATCGGTCAGGGGCTCTCGGGCACGATCGACCTGCATACCCTTGATCCGCTAGCGTACCGAAAGAGCAGCTTGACGCTTGCCGCGCACGGCGAGTACCTCTCCCACGGAAACCTCAACGGCGGTGACGGCATCGGACGTACCGGCGATCGCGTGAGTGCCACGTATGTTGGCCAGTTTTGGCACCACACCCTGGGTGTGGCGATCGGTCTTGAGCACTCGGACGAGCCTATCCAGGAAGAAACGTACCAAAGCTGGTGGTGGAGCATCGACGAGGGTCCGGGCAGCATCAACACGACTTGGGGTGGCCCGCCGACGCCCGGCATGCCGAACGGGGTGCTCTCCCAGGAGGGAATGCAGCTTCGAGCCAAGTCGGATATGTGGACGCGCAATGCGGTTCTCGCTATCGTCCAGTGGGCGCCTTCGCGCAATTACCACTCCAAATTAAATTTCTTCTACTCCACGGTGGGGAAAACCCGCTACATAAACGGTCTGCAGTGGTCAAGTTCGCCTTACAACAACATCTCCTACGCCAATGTCGGCACGACGCCTGGTTCGCCGTATCCGCTCGCCTCGAGCGGCACCATCCTCGGTCTTCTGCCGATCATGCAGAACGAGTACACCCACATCCGCTACGATCTGAGCTCGCTCAGCTGGGATAACGTGATCCGACTCCCTGATGAATGGCAGGCGACCGTGAAACTCGCGTATTCGCGTGCGACAGAAAGCTTGCGGGATGCCTACGCGTTTACCGGGCTCCCACCCGGACAGACGCTCTCGACGCAATTCAACATCGGGTCCGGCTGGGGGTTCCCAAATTTCGCGCCCGGCACTTCGTTGGCGAATCCCGCCAACGTGGTATTCACCGACCCGGATAACTACGGCTACAACGGCCGCGTCGAACAGGACGGCCAGATCGATCGCATTTACGCGGCCCGACTAGACCTGATGCACCCGTTGGACTGGAAGATATTCGATGCCGTCCGCTTCGGGTTCTATGACATGAACAGACGTAAGACCAAGCACGCGAACGTGTGGTTCGCATTCCTGAACGGCAACGGATCGACGAGCGGTACGTATCAGAATAACTTCAGCGCACCGATCAACCCTTCGCTGCTGCTTCCACCGACCTCGCTCGCCTATGGAGGCGTCGGCAATATTGTAAACTATAACGTGCTTGGCGCGCTTACCTCGGAGTTCTATC
>JAKAVX010000359.1 GCA_021827465.1 Deltaproteobacteria bacterium
GACCCTGCGAAGGTCGTTTTTTCGGGCGTGGGCAAGACCGACGAGGAGATCGCGGCGGCCCTGCAGGCCGGCATATTGATGATCAATGTCGAGTCGGGGCCGGAGATGCGCCGCATCTCGGAGGTCGCGGGCCGGATGAGAAAGCGCGCGCCCGTCAGCCTGCGCGTCAATCCCGACCTCGATCCGGGAACCCATCCACATATCTCCACCGGCCATCGCGACAGCAAATTCGGCGTGCCGCTTTCGCAGGTCTTCGAGTATTACGCCGAGGCCCGCACTCTCCCAAATCTCGAAATCGTGGGACTCAGCACTCATATCGGCTCGCAAATCACCGAAACCGCGCCGTTCACCGAGGCCGCCAACAAGGTAGCCTCGATCGTCGCGAAGCTCCGCGCCGACGGGCTCGCGCTCAAGAATCTCGACTTGGGCGGCGGACTAGGTATCCCGTACCAGGAGGAACCGCCGCCGCCGTCGGTGTACGCGAAATCGCTGCTCGAACCGCTTAAGAACCTCGGCCTTCGGATCATCGTCGAGCCGGGCCGGGTGCTGGTCGGCAACGCGGGCGTGCTCGTTACGAAGGTGCTCTATATCAAGGAGACCGACGTCAAACGGTTTATCGTTGTCGACGGCGCGATGAACGATCTTATCCGCCCGGTCCTCTACGAAGCCTATCACGCGATTTTGCCGGTTAACCGACGCGCCGCCCGCTCCGCTGTGGTTGCCGACGTGGTCGGTCCCGTGTGCGAGAGCGGCGACTTTTTCGCCCGCGAAAGAGAACTGCCTGAGCCCGAGAGCGGCGACTTGCTCGCCGTGATGAGCACGGGGGCGTACGGGTTCGTGATGGCGTCGAATTACAACAGCCGTCCGCGCGCGCCCGAGATCCTGGTCGATGGTTCCGAGGCGCACGTCATCCGCGAGCGCGAGTCCTTCGACGATTTGGTTCGCGGGGAGAAGCTGATCCGGCTCAAGACGAAGTAGCCCGATGGCGACGCTCGAATTCACCAAGATGCACGGGTGCGGCAACGACTATATCTACGTCATTGCCGACAAGACCCGTCCGGCCGATCCAGCCGGCCTTTCGATACGGCTTTCCGATCGCCGTTTCGGCATTGGCGGCGACGGACTTATCATGCTCGCGCCGTCGCGCCGCGCCGACGTCCGCATGGAGATGTACAACGCGGACGGAAGCCGGGGCGAGATGTGCGGCAACGGTATCCGATGCCTCGCGCGGCTTGCCCGCGAGCGCGGCCTCGTCGGCCGAAATCCGATCGCGGTCGAGACCGATTGCGGAATCAAGACCGTCGCGCTCATCCTGAGCGACGGCCGCGTGACCGGCGCGACGGTGGACATGGGCGAACCAATCCTGGAAGGGCGCGAAATTCCGGTCGCCGCCGCCGGCCGCATAATCGACCATCCGCTGCAAGTCGCGGGAAGAGATTGGCGCGTCACAGCGGTCTCGATGGGAAATCCGCATTGCGTGGTTTTCCTCGAGGACGACGCGATCCTCAAGCTCGATGACGGCGAGTTCGCGCGCCTCGGGCGCGGCTTCGAGCATCATCCGTTCTTTCCGCGCCGCGTCAACACGGAATTCATCGTGCCCGTCGCGCGCGATTATCTTAAGATGCGCGTATGGGAGCGCGGTTCGGGCGAGACGCTCGCATGCGGCACGGGCGCCTGCGCGGCGCTGGTCGCCGCGGTTCTGACCGGACGCGCCGAGCGAAAGGCGACCGTGGAACTGCGCGGCGGCAGGCTTGAAATAGCATGGCGCGAGCGCGGCGAAGGCGCGAATCACGTCTTCATGACCGGCGAGGCGGTCGAGGTGTTTCGCGGGGAGATCGAGTTGGCGCCCGGTGAACTGGTCCCGGCGAACGCATAGGTTTTCGGAGGCAACAGGAATCTCATGTTCAAGGGTGCAGTTACCGCGCTCGTTACTCCGTTTCGCGACGGCGAAGTTGACGAGGCGGCGCTTCGCGAACTCGTTGAATGGCAAATCCAGAGCGGGATTGACGGGCTTGTTCCGTGCGGTTCGACGGGCGAGTCGGCGACTCTCACCCACGCCGAGCACGAGCAGGTAATCCGGATAACGATCGAGCGGGTGCGCCGGCGCGTTCCGGTGATAGCGGGCACCGGCTCGAACTCCACCGCCGAGGCGATACGGCTGACCGCGTTCGCGCGCGAGGCCGGCGCGGACGGCGCCCTTCTGATCTCGCCCTATTACAACAAGCCGACCCAGGAAGGAATTTTCCGCCATTACAAGATGATCGCGGCGGCGGTTGACC
Source organism: Deltaproteobacteria bacterium (assembly GCA_021827465.1). The sequence goes on from JAKAVX010000359.1 coordinate 2,280, forward strand.
TTCCGCTCATCGTGTACAACATCCCGGGACGCACCGGCTCGAATATCGCGCCCGAAACCTTCGCCCGGCTGTCCGAAATCCGGAATATCGTCGGAGTTAAGGAAGCATCGGGCTCGATGGATCAGAACTCCGACATCCGGCGGCTTTGCGGCGAGCGGCTGACGATCCTGTCGGGCGACGATTCGCTGACGCTTCCGCTGATAGCGCTCGGGGCGAAGGGCGTAATTTCGGTAATCAGCAACGTGATGCCGCGCGAGATGCATGACCTTGCCGCGGCGGCGCTGTCGGGCGACTTCGAGCGCGCGCGCAACCTCCATTATGCGATGCTGCCGCTGATGCGCGCGCTGTTTCTCGAGACCAATCCGATCCCGGTCAAGCAGGCGCTTGCCTTCATGGGCAAGTCGAGCCCGGAGCTTCGGATGCCGCTTACGCAGATGTCCGCGCCGGCGGCCGAAAAGCTTCGCGCCGTGATGAAGGAAATGAAACTCATCTGAACCGGCGCTTCAGCGAATAAAAAAGAGCCGCCCGGAGTATCGGGCGGCTCTTTTCAATTCTGCGTAAAATATCCGCGCGCCGTTATTCGAACATCAGGACGGTGCGCGCGACTTCGCCCGCCTTCATTGCGCGGAATGCTTCGTTAACGTCCTCGAGCTTGCCGCGGCGGCTGATCATTTCGTCGAGCTTGAGCCGACCCTGGAGATAGAAATCGAGGTAGCGCGGCATGTCGATTCGGAACCGGTTCGAGCCCATGTTGCTGCCTTGCAGCTTGCGCTCGGTCAGAAACATGTAGCCGTCGATTTCGACCTTTTGTCCCACCGGGATCATCCCGATTACGGTCGCGGTGCCGCCCGGCTTCAGCGCGTTGAACGCCTGCTCCGCCGCCTTTTTGAGACCGATCGCCTCGAATGCGTAATCGACGCCGCCGCCGGTCAGCTTCTTGATTTCGTCAATTGGGTCGCTCGACGAGGCGTCGACGGTATCGGTCGCGCCAAGCCGCTTCGCCATCGCGAGTTTTCCTTCGAACATATCGACCGCGATAATCTTGCGCGCACCCGCGATCCGGGCCCCCTGAATTGCCGCCAGTCCCACGCCGCCGCACCCGAATACCGCCACCGTCGAGCCCGGCTCGACTTTGGCCGTGTTAAGCACGGCGCCGACGCCAGTGGTGACGCCGCATCCGACCAGCGCGGCGCGATCAAGCGGGATGTCGGTGCTGATCTTCACGATTGCGTTCTCGTGTAAGAGCATTCGCTCGCAATACGACGAAATGTCGAGGAACTGGAAAACCGGCTTGCCCTTTTGCGACAGGCGCGGTTTGTCTTTCGGATCGCGCTGGGTCGCGGCCTTGTTCGAGCATCGGTTCGGATGCCCCGACATGCATTGCTCGCAGTAACCGCAAAAGACGCTCAGGCAGGAGATCACATGATCTCCGGGCTTGACGTAGCTAACCTGACGGCCGACTTCCTCGACGATTCCGGCGGCTTCGTGTCCGAGCACCGCGGGCGCCATGTAGGGGTAAAGGCCATCGACGAAGTGCAGGTCGCTGTGGCACACTCCGCTGGCGACGGTGCGAATCAATACTTCGCGATCCTGCGGCTTATCGACCTCGACATCTTCGATACTGAGCGGCTGCTTGGGGCCATGAAACACGGCGGCTTTCATTCGGGATCTCCTTGTCCGGCGATTTCGCGACGACGCGGGTTGCGCCTGCGATGCGCGAGCGCGTCTGGAACCTTCTTACTACCACATTGCGTGCGCATTTCCACAGTCTCAAACCTGGCCGCCGGTACCCCCCTTTTGCATGATCGTGCATGCGCCCGCTAACCTCGGGTATGCGCCGAGTTCCACGCTCCGCCGCCGCGGCTATCGGATTCGCGCTGGCTTGGACGATTGCCCTTGCGGCGGCGCCTTGCGTATACGCGGAGATCGCCGCCGAAACGCGC
>JAKAVX010000360.1 GCA_021827465.1 Deltaproteobacteria bacterium
GGTCGTCGCGATCCCGCTCTGCACATCAACGCTGGAGGCCGCGAGCACGAACTCGCGCCTGAAGGGATAGATGGCGACGCGCGCGTCGGGCACCGGCCGATCGCGATAGGTCATGAAGTAAATCTGGCTGCGCCAGAGTTCGCCCTTGCGATCGTAGCTGTCCACGTAGGGATTGAACCACGCTTCCGAATCGACATAGACGAGCGTGCGCGACTGGAGCAGCTCGCGAATCCGGCTCGGGCGCGGCGTGACCTCGATCACGTACAAGCGGCGCATCTCCCAGTCCTCGGGGCAGGCGGTTGCGCCACCGTCGGCGGGACAGGGATGCTCGGGCGAGTGGACGGCGTGCACACAGGCGAGCATGTTGCGCTCGCCGAGGAAGCGATAATTGTATTCCTGCGGTTTGGCCGCGAATCCGCCGAGGTGATCCGGGTCCCACGTGCTGAGCCCGGGCGATGCGGAAAGTATGACCTCGTTCACGCGCCGCACGCGCCTGGTCTGTTCGCTGAACGCCCATGCGTCGTCGGCGCGGTTCGGATCCCAATAGCGGTAACGCACTCCGCCGTCGCCCTGGGCTTCGTCGGGCGCGATCACGGGGTACGCCGCCGCGCGCCACCATATTCCGGTCTTCATGAAATCGGGATCGGCCGGCATCGGCTCGACCTCGGTGCGTCCTATCTCCTGGTAGCCCGCCAGATGGCCGATCTCCGAGAACAGCATCGTCTTGCGCGCCGCGCCCGGATGAAACGGCACGACCTGGCATTCGAAATAGCGGAGATCGAAATCGTCGGTCGCGATCGGACGAAACTCGGAGTTCCACATTATTTTGGTCGCGACGTATGGATCGTTCAGATCGATCAGTGGAAACGGCTGGCCGGCGACGTAACCGAGCACGGTGCGATGGTCGGCCGAGAGGCGCACCTGGCCCGAGTATTTCTCGGTGGCTTCACGGTAGGGCGGCGGCCAGTTGATACGTTCGGGCTTGACGATCCGAAGCTCCATCCCGTGCCTGACCGCGTAGTAAGTGCCGGGACTGACCAGCATTCTGGCCTTCGCCGCGTTCTCGGGCGTGATCAGATCCCCGGACTTGACCTGCGCCGCGGCAATCGAGCCAAGGCTGACAGCGATCGCAAAGAAAACAAATGCCAGAATCCTGGGATACGTGGGACGGTTTCGTAGTGTCAAAAGGAACAGTCCTCCTGACCCCCCGAGACACCTGTACCCGAGATCGGGAAAGGAATCTACAGCCTGAAGAACAGTATCTACTTAATGTCGCGGTAAGCCTAACTGGGGTTAGTTGATGCTCGCGGCTCGATCCGCGCGCACCTCCCGCGCCGCTTTACCTGAGTTCGACCATCACGTGACGATAGCGGCCTGCGCCGGCGTTGACGAAGTTTTCGCTCGCGCCGCGCGAAAGCCATCGCACGGCGCCCGCCGCCGGCTCGCCTTCGCCGCCCGCCCGAGCGCCCGTTCCTTCGGCGACGTAGAGCACCGCGTCGTGCGAAAGCCGGCGCGGTTCGGTCTGCGTCCCCGGCTCAAGCGTAAGTTCGATCACGCGGATCCGCTCGTTCTCGAGAATCGTGATCGCGCCGGGCGCGGGCTCATGCCCGGCGACGGCCTCCGACCCGCAAAATCCCGACGGATTCGCGTCGGTGCGCGCGGGCCGTTTGATCTCGATCAGCACCTCGTGAAAGCGGCTCTGGCCGACATTGCGCGCACTCTCGACGCCGCCGCCCGGGATGAAGTAGGTCGCGCGAGGCTTCATCTTGAGCGTAAACGGTTCTCCGCCGGGCGATTCGACGCCCACCGGCGCGCCCTCCAGGATGTAAAGCACGTAGTCCATGGTGTGGCGATGCATCCTGCAAAGCTCGCCCGGCGCGAGATCCATCTCCCAGACCTTGACGTCGTCGTTCTCGAAAATAACCCGGGTCGCAACCGGGCCGAGGTCGGTTTGCGTCTCGTCCGCCATGGCTTAGCGTTCCTCCTGGAAGCATCCGCGCTCCCGCCCGCGACACGCCTCGGCGTCGGCGGGCATCGCGTCCGGGCCGACCGGGCGAAGCGTCTTCAGGCAGGTGTAGCAGGCGGTCGAGTTTCCGGGCTCGAAGATCCGCTCGCCCGCCGCGTTTCGGAGGTAGGCGCTCTTGGTCCTTAGATAAAGGCAATGACGTTGGTTGGACTCGGACATCGATCACGCCTCCTCGATTCCGCCGGCTTTGAGAATCGCGCGGCGCGCGAGCACCTTCGTCATCGCGACCTTGTAGGCGTTGTCGGCAAGCGGATGGGCGTCGCGAACGCACGCTTCGCCGGCGGCGCGGGCGCGCTCGGCGTCGAGCGCGTGCCCGATAATCTCCTTCTCGGCCTCCGGCGAACGCCACGGTATCGGCGCGACCGCGCATAGAACGATCCGCGCGTCATGCACGTTGCGCGAGCGCCCTTCGCTCGCGACCATCGCAGCCACGCCGACCAGCGGCCAGTCGAAGCTCTGCTTCTCACGCGCCTCAAGGTACGCGCTCTTCGCGCCCGCGGGCGGCGGCGGAAGATTCACTTCGACGATCACTTCGCCGGGCTTCAAATCGTTTTCGCGTTTCGGATCGACGCTCGGCAGGGTGAAGAATTTTTCCAGCTCGACGGTACGCTCGCCCGAAGGACCGACGATTTTCGCGCTCGCGCCGAACGCGATCAGCGCGGGGGCGAGATTCGACGGATGAACTATATAGGACGGTCCGCCGCCCAGGATCGCGTGATAGCGGTTGAGCCCGGCGATCGAGTAGCACCGGTCGCCGCCCTTCTTGAGGCAGTGAACGTCGGGATGCCGGAAGTACCAGCATCGCGGGCGCTGGAGCAGGTTCCCCGCGACCGTGGCGAGATTTCTTATCTGCGGCGTGGCGGCCTCGCGCGCGGCGTCGGCGATCGCGGTGTAATGCTCGCGGATGAAAGGATGCGCCTCGACTTCATGGAGCTTCGTCAGCGCGCCAATACGAAGGCCGCGCGGGCCCGGCTCGATTCCGTGAAGCTCGGGCAGGTTCTTGAGATTAACCAGCGTCGCGGGCGCGATTATGCCGAGCTTGAGAAGATCGATTACGTCAACGCCGCCGGCGATCGCCACGCGGCCTTCGCCCGCGAGAAGGCGCGCCGCATGGGCCAAGTCGGCCGGCGCGATTACTTCGAAGCGGTTCACGCCCTGGTCTCCATCGCGGCGAGCACGCGGTCGGGCGTTATCGGGAGCGAGCGCACCGGCACTCCGATCGCGTCATACACGGCGCATCCGATTGCGGCCGCCGTCGCGACGTGCGCGGGTTCGCCGAAGCCCATCACGCCGGTGTTGTTGAAACCGTTGGCAACCTCGACGAAGCGCACGTCGATCTCCGGCACGTCGAGCGGACCGACCAGCTTGTAGTCGTCCATCGTGGGATTGACCATGATGCCGAGCCGCGGGTCCATCCGGCGCGTTTCGAAAAGCGCGTAGCCGACGCCCATCAGGACGCCGCCGTTGACCTGGTTGCGCGCGGTGAGCGGATCGATAATCTGACCCGCGTCGTGCACCGCGACCACCTTGAGCACGCGCACGATTCCGAGTTCGCTGTCGACCTCGACTTCCACGAACTGGCATCCCGCCTGGTCCTTTCGGAAGCCCTCGTAATTCGGCACACGCTCACCCTCGGCCGAGAGCGAGTCGCCCGGAATTCGCCGGCATACGTCGGCGAATGAAATTTTGCGCGAAGGATCGAAGCGCACGCTGATGACGTCGGCGCGCGCTTCGAGATCGGAGGGTTCGGCTCCGAGCACGGGCGCGGCGAGACGCAGCAGCTTTTCCTTGAGATGCGCGGCGGCCTGGCGAACCGCCGGCGTGGTGGAGGGGGTGGTCATGCTTCCGCCCGAGGGCACAGAAAACGGATAGCGGGTATCGCCGATTTGGCACTCGATACGCGAGAGTTCGACGCCCAGTTCCTCCGCCGCGACCATCGCGAGGATCGTTCGCGTCCCGGTCCCGATATCCTGGGTCCCGATGAAAACCTCGACGCGGCCGTCGCGATGGGCGATGGCGCGCGCCTGCGGACCGGACGCTCCGAGCGCATGCCATGCCGCGGAGGCTACGCCGATTCCGCGTTTGAACGGACCCGTGGATTTGGGCGCGGCGCTCTTCTCCTTCCATCCGAACAGTTTTGCGCCGATATCGAACTCGAGCGCGCGCACCGGGTTTGGATTGTTCAGGC
>JAKAVX010000361.1 GCA_021827465.1 Deltaproteobacteria bacterium
GTTGCGCTGATGGCGCGTAAGGACCTCGCGGCTATAGCTCGCTTCGAACGCCGCAGCCGCTTCGCCTGCGTCGCAAACGACATCTCGCCGATTTCGTCCAGGAAGATCCTGCCGCCGGTCGCGGCCCTGAAGAGCCCCGGATAGTCGCTGGCGGCACCGGTGAACGCGCTGCGGCGATAGCCGAACAGTTCGCTTTCGAGAAGCGTCTCGGTGAACGCGGCGCAAAATGCGCGTCCTTCTATGGGTGCCGACGCGCGTGTATCGTTTTAATCGTGATCAGTTGTCGCGCACGGTCGGCACGCTGACTCACCTCTGAAGCATTATCGTCGAGCACTGCGGTCTCGCCAGACCGGGGCCGCTGTCGCGCCTTTCCGGTCCGTTGCATGACCGCGAGGCGCGGCGAAAACCTCATTGCCGCGCGTTCGCACGTTCAGCCGCGCGCGAGGGCGGGAGTTCCTCCGGAGGCTTCGATGGCATCACGCAAGGACCGGGAAGAAATCAATGAATCGCCGCTTTCCGCCGACGAGCTGCACAAAACGGATGCGTACTGGCGCGCGGCCAATTATCTGTGCGTCGGGATGCTCTATCTGCGCGACAATCCTCTGCTGAAGGAGCCGCTTCGCCCCGAGCACATCAAGCATCGCCTGCTCGGCCATTGGGGCTCCGATCCCGGCCAGTCCTTCATCTGGGTCCATCTGAATCGGCTCATCAAAAAGTACGACCTTGACATGCTCTATATCTCGGGCCCCGGGCACGGAGCGCCGTCGGTTTTATCGAACTGCTATCTCGAAGGGACCTACTCGGAGGTCTACCCGGATCGAAGCGAGGACGAAGAGGGGATGCGCCGGTTCATGCGGCTGTTCTCGTTTCCGGGTGGGATCGGAAGCCATTGCACGCCCGAGACTCCCGGCTCGATTCACGAGGGCGGCGAACTCGGCTACAGCGTCTCGCACGCATTCGGCGCGGCGTTCGACAATCCCGGGCTTATCGTCGTGCCCGTGGTCGGCGACGGCGAATCGGAGACCGGGCCGCTTGCGACCTCATGGCATTCCAACAAGTTCCTGAACCCGATCCGCGACGGCGCGGTCCTGCCGATCCTTCATCTGAACGGCTACAAGATCGCCAACCCCACGATCCTCGCGCGCGTCACGCCCGAAGAACTGGAAAGCCTGTTCGTCGGCTACGGATACACGCCTTACGTGGTCGAGGGCGACGATCCCCCCGTGATGCATCAGAAGATGGCGGCGACGCTGGAACGATGCGTCAGCGAAATCCGATCGATCCAGAAAAAGGCGCGTGAGAGCGGAAAGCCGGACCGGCCGCGATGGCCGATGATAATTCTGCGCAGCCCGAAAGGATGGACCGCGCCCAAGGAAGTCGAAGGGCACAAGATAGAAGGCTTCTGGCGGGCCCATCAGGTGCCGATCGACGACGTCGTGGGCAATCCGGAGCGGCTCAAAATCGTCGAGCAATGGATGCGCAGTTACCGGCCCGAGGAATTGTTCGACGAAAAGGGCCGCCTGATTCCCGAACTGAAGGAGCTTGCGCCGAAGGGGCCGCGCCGGATGAGCGCGAATCCGCATACCAACGGCGGACGGGTGCGCAAGCCGCTTCGGATGCCCGACTTTCGCGATTACGCGGTCGATGTGGCGCATCCCGGTCAATCGCGCGCGCAAAATACCTACATCCTGGGCCAGTTCCTGCGCGACGTGATGCGCAACAACATGACCAACTTCCGCGTCTTCGGACCTGACGAGACCGCGTCGAACCGCCTGCAGGCGATCTACGAGGCGAGCAAGAAGACCTGGCTGGCCGAAATGCTGCCCGAGGACAGCGACGGCGGCGAACTTGCGCGCGACGGCCGCGTGATGGAGATGCTCTCCGAGCATACGCTCGAGGGATGGCTCGAAGGCTACCTGCTGACGGGACGGCACGGGCTTTTTTCGTCTTACGAGGCGTTCATCCACATCATCGACTCGATGTTCAATCAGCACGCCAAGTGGCTGGAGAAGTGCAAGAGCGAAGTCTCGTGGCGCGCGCCGCTTTCCTCGCTCAACCTGCTCATCAGTTCGACCGTGTGGCGCCAGGACCATAACGGCTTCACCCATCAGGACCCCGGCTTTATCGACGTGGTCACCAACAAGAGCGCGCGTGTAACGCGAATCTACCTCCCGCCCGACGCGAACTGCCTGCTGAGCGTCGCGGACCACTGTCTCAGCAGCACCGATTACGTCAACGTCATCGTCGCCGACAAACAGCCCCATCTGCAGTACCTCGACATGGACGCCGCAATCAGGCACTGCACCAAGGGAATCGGGCTCTGGGAGTGGGCGAGCAACGATCAGGGCGCCGAGCCCGACGTGGTGATCGCCGGTGCGGGCGATGTAGCAACGATGGAAGCGCTCGCGGCGACGGCGATAATCCGCGAGAAGTTCCCCGACGTCAAAGTCCGCTTCATCAACGTGGTTGACCTGTTCAAGCTGGAGCCGCCCACCGAGCATCCGCACGGACTTTCGGACCGCGACTTCGACAGCCTGTTTACGATCGACAGGCCGATCATCTTCAACTTTCACGGCTACCCGTGGCTGATTCACAAACTTGCCTACCGGCGCAAAAATCACGACAACATGCACGTGCGCGGCTACAAGGAAAAGGGCGATATCAACACGCCACTCGAGCTTGCTATCGAAAACCAGGTCGATCGCTTCAACCTCGCGATCGACGTGATCGATCGCGTGCCGAAGCTTCAGGCTGTGGGTGCGCACGTCAAGGACTGGCTGAAGGACCAGATAACCGAGCATATCAACTATGCCTTCGAGAACGGGATCGATCAGGCCGCGATCCGCGAATGGAAGTGGCCGTACTGAAGACAGATAGTGTTGGGCGGAGCGCGAGCGTTTCGCGTCGCGAGCCGTCGACGGAGTTGGAACCGGGATTATGAAAGTCAGTCCAATGGCCGGAAAGCCGGCCGAACCTTCGATGCTGGTGAACGTGGCGCGGCTGGTGACGGCCTATTACGCCGAGCGGCCCGATCCTTCGATAGCCGCCGAGCGCGTGGCGTTCGGAACCTCGGGCCATCGCGGCTCCGCCTTCGAAGCCGCCTTCAACGAGGCGCATATTCTTGCGGTCAGCCAGGCCATCTGCGCATATCGCAAGCAGCAGGCGATCGACGGGCCGCTTTACCTCGGGATGGATACCCACGCGCTCTCGGAGCCCGCGTTTGCAAGCGCGCTCGAAGTGCTCGCCGCCAACGGCGTCGAGGTCATGATCGATCGCGAGCGCGGCTACACGCCGACGCCCGTCATCTCGCACGCGATCCTGACCTACAATCGCGCGCGCAGGAGCGGCCTTGCCGACGGAATCGTGATTACTCCGTCGCATAATCCGCCCGCCGACGGCGGCTTCAAGTACAACCCGCCCAACGGCGGTCCTGCCGACACGCAGGTGACGGGATGGATCCAGAACAGGGCGAACGAGATCCTCGCCGGCGACTTGCGCAGTGTCGTGCGTATGCCCTTCGAGCGCGCGCTCAACGCCCCGACGACCCACCGCCACGACTACGTCGGCGCCTACGTCGGCGATCTCGGCTCGGTGGTCGATCTCGAAAAGGTCAAAGCCGCGCGGCTTAGAATCGGCGTCGATCCGCTGGGCGGCGCCGGCGTGCATTACTGGGACGCGGTCGCCGAGCGCTACGGACTCGATGTCGACGTCGTCAATCGCGCCGTCGATCCGACGTTTCGCTTCATGACGGTCGATTGGGACGGAAAAATCCGGATGGACTGCTCGTCGCCGTATGCGATGGCAAGCCTGATAGCGCTTCGCGACCGTTACGATATCGCTTTCGCGAACGATACCGACAACGATCGCCATGGAATAGTCACTCGCAGCGCCGGACTGATGAATCCGAATCACTATCTGGCGGCGGCGATTTCCTACCTGTTCGCGCATCGCGGGCGATGGAGCCGCGCGGCCGCCATCGGCAAGACGGTGGTGAGCAGCGGCATAATCGACCGCGTCGCGGCGAAGCTCGGACGCCGGTTGGTCGAAGTGCCGGTCGGGTTCAAATGGTTCGTCGACGGGCTTATCGACGGCTCGCTCGGCTTCGGCGGCGAAGAGAGCGCGGGAGCTTCGTTCGCCAGAAACAACGGCGGCGTGTGGACGACGGACAAGGATGGAATCATCGCGGCGCTGCTGGCCGCTGAGATGACGG
>JAKAVX010000362.1 GCA_021827465.1 Deltaproteobacteria bacterium
GATTCGTGCTCGAACCGCAGGGCTTTCGCCCGGGAACGCGGCTAGCGGCCCAGGCGCCGGCGCTTCTTGATTATGCGCCGCCGGCGCGCGCGCACCTGGCTCACGGAAGTCCGCCGTTTATGAGCTAGCCGCCGATTTTGCCGATTGCGCTTGTGGGAAGCCTGGTTCATTGTCCCTCCTGATGGTAGGTGGCGGGCGATTCGCCGGTAAAACCGTCATGCTCCCGCCCCGCCGAAACCGCAACGGGGCTGAGCGCGTCGACCTCGGCAAGCGTCTCGCCACGATCCTCGACCAGCACCTGGCCGACACTCTCGCCGCTTCGGACCGGTCCGCTCACGACTTGCGGCACCCGATAGGTAACGTCGATTGAATCAGCCTCGGTCTTCGGCACGACAACCTTGACGGCGTGCGCGACGACCGGATTTATCGCAGGCCCCGACCGAACCTGGACCCGCACCGGAATTTGCTGTCCGCGCTTCAACACCGCGACCGCCGTGAAGTTCTGGAACCCCCAGTTGAGAAGCTTGGCCGCCTGCGCGAAGCGCTGCTGATTGGACGGCGCGCCGAGGATAACCGCGATAAGCCTCAGGTTGCCGCGCTTGGCCGTGGCGGTCACGTTGAAGCCGGCCTGAAAGGTGAACCCGGTCTTAAGCCCGTCGCATCCGAGGAAGTGGCCGATCAAATGGTTGGTGTTGTGCAGCATGCAGACGCCGCCGTCGAAGGGCGTTTGCTCGCGGCTCGACCATCGCAGCAGATTGGTTTGATGGATGAGCGCGCGGGCCACCCTGGCGAGGTCGCGCGCGTCGGTATGGTCGACGTCATGGCCGGGCCGGGGCGGCAGACCGTCGACGGTCCGATACTCAGTATTCGTCATGCCGAGCTCGCGCGCCTGCTCGTTCATCAGCAGGACGGCGGCTTCGACCGATCCGGCGATTTTCTCCGCGATCGCCACGGCGGCGTCGTTGGCCGACTTGATAAGCGCGGCCTTCATCAACTCGCGGAGTGGATATACCTGTCCCTCGATCAGTCCAAGCCGCGATCCTTCGGTATGGGCGCTGCGTTCGGAGATCCGCACTGGGGAATCAAGCGTGAACTCGCCGGCTTTTATTTTTTTATACGCCACCAGCAGCAGCGTCATCTTGGCCATCGAGGCCGGCGGCCATTGCATCTCGGAATTTTTGTCGAAGAGAATCCTGCCCGTGTCCGCGTCCTCGAGAAGCGCTGCGTGGTACATGACGGGCTGGGGCCTCGCCTCGCGCAACGCAAGGCGGTGACGGCGATGCCAATGCCGGTGCCTGCGGGAGTGGGCGCTCGCCGTCGCGGGCGTTATCAGCGCGCATCCGGCGACAACGATCAGCAGCGCGAGAATCACTCGGGAAGAGATTCGTTTTCGCGCAGGAGTGCCGGTTCCGGTCACGATTCGTCTCCCCGAAGACTGGCCTGTCGCGCTCAGGGCGCGTGCTCGACCGTCTGCCGTCGGTCGATCAATGTTTTCTTGGCGTTCTCGCGCAGGACCTGTTCGAGGATCGCCAAGTTTTCACGAGCCGGCGCGTAGCCCGGGTTGCTTTGCTCGAGCGAGGTCCATTCCTCATGGGCAAGCTGGTATTTGCCCTCCTCGGCGTAAATCGTGCCCAATGTATTGCGCGCGTCGGGCTGATTCGGGTCGAGCTCGATTGAGAGCAGGATTTCCTGCTCCGCCTGTTCAAGCATCCCGAGCCGCTGGTAGGCAATACCGAGATTGAAATGGGTCTCGGGTCGGTCGGGACCAAGCAGGGTCGCGAGCCTGAGCACCTGCATTGCGGCGTGCAGGTTCCTGGTCTCGAGATAGAGCAGGCCGAGGTTCAGAAAGAGCTGCCAGTCGTCGAGACCAAGCTCGATCGCCTCCTGGTACTGCTGAAACTCCTTCTTGTGCTCTCCCATCAGACCGTAGGCGAAACCCAGATGGTAGTGCGCGAGCGCGTTGTCCGGATGCTCTCTGATGACCTGGAGATGGCGGCGAATCGCCTCGGGATAGTCTTCCATTCCGAGGAAATAGTCCGCCAGCGGATCGCAGACTTGATCATCCTGCGAAGCCGCACTCACCGCGGCGCGAGCCGGCCATTGAATCGCCAGCACAACTGCGATGACTATTGCGAGCCCCAGTACTCGAAGGGTGCCCAAAGCCGTAAGCTTCCGCGGCCCCACGGTCCGCGAAAGCTGGCTCAAATGCTAGCAGGAAAACTTGCCCGATAAAAAGCGCGACGCGCTGAAGAGAGTTTTCGAAGAATGGCTGGCGCCCAGCCGAGCGTGTCGGAGCTTTGGCCGGGCGGCGTCTGCGCCTCGCCCTGCTGTCCCTCCTGCGAAGTTTTCGCGGAGGCCTGAGCTACAACGATTGACGGCCCGGCAGCGGACACGTTTTTCTCTCCGCATGCCCACGCGGGAGGCGAAGTCGATCCAACCTGCAAGGCTGCGCTCAGTACTGCGAGCATCCGAGCTATGGCTGACCCCTCCTGACCAACCGCTTGCGGCGAGACGATCGCCGGCGGCGTAGTTACGTGACAATGCAAGGAACCAAAGCTATGCCATGTCGGCGGTGTCCGTCAGAATCCGAGGCGCGCATGCCGTGCCTTGCGCGATACGAGTCCGAATCAAGGTGGCGCGCGTGTTGGTGCGTCCGCAAGCTGCAAATCGTGGCCGCATGAAAACGAAAACGCGCAACCCTGTACGATGGGTCACGCGTTTTCGGTGCACTGATTCGAGGATCGAAACGAGACCGCTCCGTCCTCTGAAGCTGCGGCCTTACTACTTCTTCTTTTTGGCGGCTGCTTTCGCCAACTTCTTGACAGTCTTCGTCGACTTCTTGCTGACCTTATGGGTCACCTTGCTCGTCGCGTGATGGATGCTGTGCTTCTTGCTGGCAGCAAATGCAGGGGCGCTCAGGGCGATTGCAAGCACAGCCGCAGTCAGGACGGAAAGCGTACGCTTCATCATTGGGTCTCTCTTTCTCCGTGGAATCGTCGCGATCTTTGGCGAATCGCGTTGCGAAGAGAATGCGATTCTTGTGCCATCACGCGGCATTACAGAAAAATAAAGATTTTTGATGCCCTGCCGGTTTCGCTTAGACCAATTCGTCAACCGGATAACCGCTTTGCGGCTAATCGGAGGATTGTCCGGAAGAGTGCACCGAATCGCTGTTCCTGTGGGAATCAGACTCGCCCCTAAGTTCTCCGCGTAAGGCGAACAGCTCCTTAAAGGCGCGTAGGATAACACGGAAATTCGCCCCGGACTGCTCGCCGACCAAGCGCGGCAAATGCTTCACGTCCACCTCATCGACCTTCGCTCCGCGCGCCACCAGCCGCGCCATCAGCTCGGTCGAGATCATCGCGCCCTTCGCGCGCAGTTCGAGCCCGTCGAGCAGATCCCGGCGCATCAGCTTGAAACCGCAGTCGATATCAGTGATTCGGACGTCGAGGAGACGTCTGACCAGCCACGTCCACGCCTTGCCGTTGAAGCGGCGCATCAGATGGTCGGCGCGCCGAGTGCGCCGTCCGACCACGACATCGAAGGCCGGGACCCGCGCGGCGAGCAGTTCCACGTCGGCCGGATCGAACTGGCCGTCGCCGTCGCACAGCAGCACGTAGGGCTCGCGCGCCGCGCGAATTCCGGATATCACGGCACCGCCATAGCCGCGGTTGACCTGATGATGAACCACTCTGACGTGGGGATCTTCGGCGGCGAGGCGATCGGCGATTTCGCCGGTGCGGTCGCGGCTGCCGTCGTCAACCACGATTACCTCGTAGCTGTCGGCAAGCCGGGGCAATTCGCCGAGAAAGCCGCGGACCACGCGCTCGACGTTGCCCTCTTCGTTATGCGAGGGCAGAAAAACGCTGAGGCCCTTAAGACGCTGCTCCTGCCGATTCACCACTTTAGCCGGCGAGACGTCCCCGCCTTGTTTCTCGCGCCGCCGCCCGCCATCTTCTCCGCAGGGTAAGCCGTCGTTTCCGGGCTCAGTCACCAATCGAGCGATAACCGCCGCGGAAGAACAGAAGCGGTTTGCCTTCGCGCGTTTCCGCTTCCTCCACCTCGCCGATATAGACGGTGTGATCGCCGCCCTGGCAGGCGTCAATGACCCTGCATTCGAGATAGGCAAGAGCGCCTTCAAGGATTGGAGCGCCATTGGCGCCAAGCCGGTAAGCCACACCCTGAAACTTCTCGCCGCCGCTCACCGC